>CAIJZF010000229.1 GCA_903825095.1 uncultured Bacteroidota bacterium
ATGAAGAAAATCAAGATATAGATGGTATTATATCATATTTAGAATCTTTAGTTGTTAAATTAAGAAAATCTAATAAATTAGATAATAACACAATAAATATTATTCAAAGTTTATTTGATGATGAAATAAAATATTATATGGATAATTATTATCTCCCGGGAGTTGAAATTGATCCAAAATATGAAGAACAAATTACAAATGAACTTTTGGATTTAATCTCTATTCTAAAAAAGATATTTTAAAATATGCAAACCGGTGAATAATTAGCCCTCATTTGAGGGCTTTTTTTTACTTTGCGACTTTGAGTATATCAACACATACATATAACACGAATATACCACCCCCCTCAATATATGTGGTATCAATTAAATGAATTCTATTACGTTTTATAATAAACGTACTTTCCCAACAAAATTAATTTAGGAAAAATGGCAACAAACAGAGAAATGCTTAAAGAAGCAATCGCTGACGCTAAAGCTGTTAAAGAAACTGCAATAGCAAACGCAAAAGCTGCTCTAGAAGAAGCCTTCGCACCTCAATTGAAATCAATGTTATCAATGAAACTTCAAGAAATGTCCGATGAGGATGAAATGACAAATGAAATTGAAGGATTTGGAGATTTCGACACTAAAGACAATGCAGGATTCAACCAGGGAATGGGTGAAAAAGCTTTGGATGAAGATGAAGATATGATGGAAATTGATTTAGAAGAACTTTTAGCAGAGCTAAATGATGAGGAAGAAATGGAAGAATCTATCAACGAAGCTGAAGAAGGTGAAGAAGAGGAATCAGAGGAATCTGAAGAGTCTGAAGAATCTGAAGAAGGTGAAGAAGAAGGTGAACCAATCGACCTTGAAGACATGACAGACGAAGATCTAAAAGACATGATCGAAGATGTTATTAAAGACATGATTTCATCCGGAGAACTTGAAGCTGGTCACGAAGGTGAAGAAGGCGAAGAAGGTGAAGAAGGAATGGAAGATGTAAGTGGCGAAGAAGAAGAAATCGACTTAGCAGAATTATTAAGAGAAATCGAAGAAATGGAAGAACCAGTAGAAGAAGGATTATTCTCATCCCGTAGCCTTATGTCTTACTTAACAGATGTTAAGAAAATGGACAAAATGGCTGCTAAACAAGCATTAAAAGATCTTGAAGACAAACGTGTCTCCCCTATCTCAGCTGATGAAATTAAAGATCTTAGTACTTATTTATCTAAGGATTTTGAAGCTAAACGAGTAGCAGCAATGGTTAACCCATTAATTGCCGCTATTAAAGGTGTAGAACAAGCTCCTAAAAATTATAGCTACGGACCAGAAGGTAGAGGCGGTGCTTCGATGGCTGAATCTGAATTAGCTGAAGCTCTTTCAACAATCGAAACTCTTAAGTCTGAATTGAACGAGATCAATTTGTTAAATGCTAAATTGCTTTACACAAATAAAATCTTCAAAGCTAAAAACTTGAACGAAAGTCAAAAAGTGAAAGTGTTAAGTTCTTTTGACAAAGCTAAAAACGTAGGTGAAGTGAAAATGGTATTTGAAACATTAAACGAGGGTATTAAAGTTTCTAAAAATATGATTAAAGAAAACCTAGGTAGTGCTTCAAAAGGTACAATGGCACCTGTCACTAAAAAACCAATCGTAGAGTCAAACGAGGCATTCTTAAGAATGCAAAAATTGGCTGGAATTATTTAATTTAAACTTAAAACAAAAACAAAACAATGTCAAGTATTAATTCATTACTAGAAAGCGCTGCTGGAAGTTGGAAAAACTTACAAAGCGACGCTGCTCGTATGTCCTCTAAATGGGGTAAAACGGGATTATTAGAAGGATTAGGAAGCGAAGTTGATAAAAACAACATGGCTATGATCCTTGAAAACCAAGCTAAACAATTAGTTGTTGAGCAATCTTCAACTAACGTTGGTGGTGGTACATTTAACGTAGGTCAAGGTGAGCAATGGGCTGGAGTAGCTCTTCCATTGGTACGTAAAGTATTCGGTTCTTTATCAACTAAAGAATTTATGTCTGTACAACCAATGAACTTGCCATCTGGACTTGTATTCTTCTTGGATTTCCAATATGGAGATACAGATGGTAAAGCAGCTCCTGGTGGACCAATGGGTCCTGGTGGAAACCCTTACGGGGCTACATCTTCAATGTACGGTAATACTAACCCAGGTAATGCATCTGATGCATCTCAAGGTTTGTATGGTGCAGGTCGTTTTGGTTACTCAATCAACCAATTCTCAGCATCTATTCAAGTATCTCGTTCAGCTACACTTTGGAGTGAAGTAGATTATGATACTACATTATCTGCATCTATCGCAGCTGGAAACATTTACTCAACTGTAACTTATTACATTGGTGCAGGTACTAACGCTCTTTACCCAGATTTCAAAGGTGTTCGTGCATTTATCCCTGGTTCAGGTTCAGTTCTTACACCAGCAGGTGAGATTTACACCCGTTTATTACCTCAGTTCACTTACACAGATAATTCTACTTATGTAAGATTTATTATGTCAGGTTCTGCAGTAGCAGCTGGTTCAAACACATTAGTACCAGGTACAGGTTCAGCAGTAACAGCTAACACATTATTCTACAACGTTCAACCACAAGATAACCGTCGTGGTGATTTTGAAGATAACAGTGGTGCTGGATATGCAAACTCAAACTCTTCAACAAGTGACCAATTAGCTATTCCACAGATCAACATCAACATGAAATCTGAGGCTATCGTTGCTAAAACACGTAAATTGAAAGCACAATGGACTCCAGAGTTCGCACAAGATTTGAACGCTTACCAATCATTGGATGCTGAAGCGGAATTAACATCTATTATGTCTGAGTACATCGCATTAGAGATCGACTTAGAAAACTTAGATATGTTAATCCAAGATGCATCTGCATGGGATGAGTTCTGGTCAGCTAAAAACAACAACTACTTGAACAGTACTAAATCAGCTTGGGCTACTGACGCTGGTTACTACAACACTCAAGGTCAATGGTTCCAAACTTTAGGTACTAAAATGCAAAAAGTTAGTAACAAAATCCACCAGAAAACTCTTCGTGGGGGTGCTAACTTCTTAGTATGTTCTCCAACAGTTGCAACTATCTTGGAATCAATCCCAGGATTTGCTGCAGGATCTGATGGTGATGTAACTAAAGCATCTTACGCATTTGGTATCCAGAAAGCTGGTCAAATGAATAACCGTTACACAGTTTACAAAAACCCTTACATGACAGAAAACTTGATCTTGATGGGTTATAGAGGAGCTCAATTCCTTGAAACTGGTGCGGTATTTGCTCCATACGTTCCATTAATCATGACTCCATTAGTGTACGATCCAACAACATTTACACCACGTAAAGGTTTATTGACTCGTTACGCTAAGAAAATGATCCGTCCGGAATTCTTCGGTCGTATCTGGGTTAACGATTTGAACGTAATCTAATCGATAGTAAATAATCGAATATAAAGAGCCGAACGAAAGTTCGGCTTTTTTAGTTCTCCCCCAATATTTATTAGCAAATATAGTTATATGACCGATTTTAATAGAACGCCACAAGCGCAAGAGGTTTTTAAATCAAAAAGAAAACCCAAAGGACCTATCAAGTTTGAAATTCAATTGAATGAAGAACAAAAAAGGGCAAAAGAACAAATCCTACACAATACAGTTACTGTACTAAAAGGTAAAGCGGGTTCTGGTAAATCGCTCTTAGCGGCTAACATAGCACTTGACTTATTATTTAGTAGAGAAATCGAAAAGATTATCATCACTCGACCAACTGTAGTAGCAGGACAAGACATTGGTTTCCTACCCGGAGACGTTAATGAAAAACTTGCTCCATTTACTGCCCCAGTATATGAAAACATGCATCGATTATACAATAAAGAAAAAATCGAAAAATGTATTTCCGAAGGTGAAATTGAAATCGTTCCTGTATCGTTTATGCGAGGTAGAAACTTTACCAACTGTTTAGTTGTAATTGATGAAGCTCAAAACTTAACTGATACACAAATGGAGTTGTTATTGACTCGTATTTGTCATGGATCAAAAATGATATTCTGTGGAGATGCTGCTCAAATTGACTTAAAAGATCGTAAAACATCAGGATTTGATGTCGTATGTAAACATATGAAAGATGTTCCTGGATTTGAAGTAATCACATTAGAGAAAAATCACAGACACGAGATTGTAGAATTTATCCTAGACGTATACAAAAATCTCAGAGCGTAGCATTGAAATATAAGGTTTTGTTAATATTTATAACAAAAAATAATGGCTGCTGGAAGATATTCTTTTGTAATCGAACAAGGCGCTACTGTTAACTTTCAAGTAGCATATACAGACTCTAATGGAGCTCCTGTAAATTTAACTGGCTATCAAGCTAGAATGCAGATTAGACCTAGTGTAGGATCAAGTCAAATCTATATCACATTGTCTTCAAGTTTAGACCCATGTGGAACCGGCTTGAACTTAAGCGGATCCAATTCGATCAACCCACCTACATCGGGTACCATTGGAGTATATATTTCCGCAGTATCATCGTCTCAATTGAGTTTTACCCAAGGTGTATATGATTTAGAAATAGCATCAGGTAGTGGAAATTGCTATGTAGTAACACGACTATTAGAAGGACAAGTACAATTATCCCCCAACGTAACTTTAGGAAGTTTCTAAATGGCTAGTTCAATTAACATAAACCAAAACAATAATGATATAACCCTACAAGACAATAATAGGAGTATATCAATAACTGACAATAATTCAGGAACTACTATTAATGTAACTCAACCAGTTACAAATGTAGTTACTGTAGCCACACCGGGACCACAAGGTCCTGTTGGTCCCATACCAACATCAGGTTCATTTACAGGTTCATTTTCCGGATCATTTATAGGAAATTTAACAGGTACTGCTTCAAACGCAACTAGTGCATCATATGCTTTAACAGCATCTTATGTTCAAAATGCACAAACCGCTTCATACGTTACAACAGCACAAACTGCAAGTTATGTCTTACAAGCCGTAAGTGCATCTTATGCTTTAACAGCATCTTATCTTGAAGGATATATATCTCCATTTCCATATAGTGGATCAGCAGTAATAACAGGATCATTAACGGTATCCGGCTCTTCAACATTTACAAATATCGGACCCGCTATATTCAGTGGATCCGTAAATGGAAACGGTGGATTTTCAGGCTCATTTAGTGGATCATTTCAAGGAAATGGATCAGGTTTAACTAATGTATCAGCATCTAGTATTGTAGGTTTAAATTTATCCCAAATTGCTACAGGTAGTATATCTGCTTCTGTATCCACAGGAACAAGCTCATTTACAGTAACTTCAGGTTCAAACACATTTTTATCAATTTCTAATTCTGGAAATGTTACTATTAGCGGTTCAACTAATATTACAAGTAACTTAACGGTAACAGGTTCATTAAACGTATTACAAGGAATAACTGGTTCTTTATTAGGAACCGCTACAACGGCATCATACGTTTTACAAGCAATAAGTGCTTCATTTGCCCAAACCTCATCATATTTAAATCCACTTAACCAGGATTTAACTTTTAATGGGAATTTAACATTAAATGGTACCGCATCTATAGCTTATTTGAAAGTAGCATACGAATCTGCTTCTGTAATATATTCAAGTGGATCGAATCAATTTGGAGATGCAGCAAACGATACACAAACATTGTATGGTGCTGTAGTAATTCCAACAGGTTCATTGACTGTAACGGGATCGTTATTAGTAACTCAATCCAATGCTAGCTATGCTATGCAAGTGCAAGGGTTAACAAATAAACAGTATTTTCAATCTCCTACAACAAACCAAGGAAGTCATACAATTGCTTTTGGTTTTGGGGGAGCAGGTGAACAAGTTAAATTTATAGCAAACGCTGTTGGTGGAAGTGGTAGAGGTAATTTATATATTGCATCTACTACAGGTGATACTGCAGTCGCTACTACAGCAAATGCTAATGCTCTATTTACAGATACTTCAAATACTTTTTATAAATCATTTACTCTAGATCAAACCGCACTTACTACAGGTAATGGATTATATCTTTCTGGAAATCAACCCAATTCAATTACGAATGGAATTTATTTTAGATATGGAGAAACAAGAGTAGCTATTCTTACTAAACCACATGGTTCAAATGGATATGCTGATTTTAGAATTGCCATAGTACCTGTTGGTGGAGCAAATAACCCACCAGTTGAAGCAGATACTAAATTCATGATTACAAAAGACACTACAAATGTCTTAATTAATACTACAACAGACGCATCATCTAAACTATTAGTCCAAGGTGCTGGTTCTGGATCAGCAACAACAGCATTTAGAGTACAAAATGCAAATGCTAGTTCTTCATTAGTTGTATTAGATAATGGATTTGTCGGAATCAACACAGGATCCGCCCAATATAATTTGGATGTAATTGGTACTGCAAGAGTCACCGGTGACATTAATATTGGTGGAGGTGCACAATCAGGATTTAACAACCGAATAAATGGATCAACATATCTTACAGGCACTTTAAGAGTTGATGGAAACTTTACAAATAACGGCTCATTAACAGTAACCGGAGCGACAGGAGTATCAGCTCAATTTGTTGGTGGTACTACAGTCGTTAGAGATGGAAACAAATTCTTAGTAGGTGGTAATGCAGGTAATATATCAGTTGATGCAAGTGCAATAGTAGAAATACGAAATACTACACAAGGTTTCCTTCCTCCACGCACAAATTTAACCTCAAACATATCCACACCTGCACAAGGTCTCATCACATACTTAACAGGTTCAACCAACGAAGGCCTATATTACTATAATAGTGGATCGTATCAAGGATGGACACGTGTATTAAATGATTCCGGTTCTCAATCTATAACAGGTTCCCTTAACGTAACCTCATTTACAGCATCCAATGCTACAATTTCCGGAAACGTAACAGTACTAGGTACTGCTTCAATCAACACATTAATTGTAAATCAAATTGGATATTCAAGTGGTTCAAATCAATTAGGTGATGCTGCAAACGATACACAAACATTATATGGTACTGTAGTAATTCCAACAGGTAGCTTAACAGTAACTGGATCTATATTTAATTTAGGAAATTCTAGATTTGCGGCTGCTGGTGGATCTAGTACTCTTAGCTCAAATGCATTAACATCCGCTGCTGCTATATTTTATCAAAACGGACTTAGTGGAATTGTAGCCTTGGGAGGATATTCCAACGCGGGTGGTGAAATTCAATCATATCAAAACGGCGGTGCAACAGTAGGAGGAACATTATTTCTCCAAAGGCAGGGTGGATCAATTGGAGTAGGCACAACATCTCCATTAGCTACATTTGATGTAGTAGGTTCTGGCCGTTTTTCAACCAATTTAGGTGTAGGTAGATTAGCTACAGCATCTCTAGACGTAGCAGGTACAACCCGTATTTCAGGCTCATTCAATACAGCAGCCTCCGGTTCCATTTTAACCGTAATCGGTTCTGGTTCCGCTCAACCTATATTTACAGTACAAGGTTCACAAGGTGAACTATTCTCGATTATCGATAGTTTAACAGAATCTGGTAAATTTACTAGTGGTTTAATAGTAACGGGGTCATTAGCTATAACCGCTAATTTGACCTTATCCCAATCATCATTCACCAACCAAAATACTTCATCTTTAGCATCCGGAACCCAAACAATATCTACTAATGCTACAGGATCATTCACATCCGCATTCTATAACTACACTATATCCTCAGGATCAAATGCAAGAGCAGGTCAAGTGATGAGTGTATGGAACGGTGGATCCATTCAGTTTACTGATGTTACCACATCAGACATTGGCTCCACAACGGCCGTTGCTTTAACCGCATCATTGAGTGGAGCAAACGTCATTTTATCAAGTACTCTACCATCTTTAGGATGGACAGTTAAAACAGTAGTTAATTTAATATAATTACTTATATTTATACTCAAACACATACTATTAACATAGTCTTGGATAGGGAAAAGATATGGCAAACATAGGATACATTTACAAAATTACTAGCCCAACTGGTAAAATATACATTGGGAAAACATCTAGACTGAATGATCGCATTACCAAATATCGTAATTGCAATGGAATTTCTGAACAGAAGATGATTTATAGTAGCATTAAAAAACATGGGTGGTTAAACCACACATTTGAAGTTATAACAGAAGCCCCAATTGATCAACTATCTCATTTAGAATCATTTTATATAGAAACATTCAACAGTTTCCATTATTCTAACCCAAATGGTATGAACCTTACCAAAGGTGGTGAAGGAACTCATGGTAGAAAAGATTCCATAGAAACCAAAACTAAAAGAGCCAACTCTATTAGAGGAAGACACCACTCAGAACAAACAAAACAATTGATGAGTGAACTTAAAAAGGGTAAACCATCAAATAATAAAGGAATACCATGTTCTGATGAAAAAAAGAAAAAAATTAGCGAAGCAAACAAAGGTAAAACTCCTAGCGAATTAACCAAACAAAATAGAAACAATACACGATTAGCTAATCTTATATCTAATCACGAAGCTATTTTACAAATTGATAAAACAACAAATACCATTGTAAAAGAATGGAAAGAATTACCAAAAGAAATAGCAAAATATTTTGATATATGTGACACAAACATTATCAAATGTTTAAATGGAAAAAAAGAACACACTGTAGGATATATTTGGAGGTATAAAAAATGAACGAATTTAAGATAAAGAATGGATTCTTCTCAGAAGGATCATCAAATATAACAGGATCACTTATAGTTACCGGAGGTATAACTGGATCATTTAGTGGATCAGGTACTGTAACTAGTGCATCATTTGCTACTAGCGCTTCCTTTGCTACATCTGCATCTTGGGCACCTAGTGTCGCTTCATTCCCTTTTACTGGATCCGCCCAAATTACAGGTTCATTAGGTGTAACGGGATCAATTACAACTAGTGGTTCAAATGGAACAATTAACGGTTTGTTTATTGGACGCGGAAATAGTCCTTTTTCAACCAACCTATCAATTGGTGTCACAAGAGCATTTAGCCCATTAGGATCCATTACCCCTGGATTAGGAGAGTCAAACATAGCAATTGGTTCCGGATCATTATCTGTTAATAGATATGGAGTTGGTAATACTGCAATAGGTGAAAGTGCTTTAAGATCTAATTCTTCTGGACAATTCAACACTGCAATAGGTAAGTGTAGTATGTGTAATAACAGCTCCGGAAATTATAATACAGCAATCGGAGGATATGCTTTATGTAGCAATACAACCGGTACCAGCAATACAGCCATTGGAATTTCTGCTTTATCCGGAAATACAACCGGTTGTTACAACGTAGCAATAGGTAATAGAGCCTTAGGTACTAACACAACCGGAAACTCTAACACCGCAATAGGTAGATATGCCTTACGATACAATACAACCGGATACAATAATACCGCAATAGGATTTTGTGCATTACGAAACAATACAACAGGATGTAACAATACAGCAATAGGCCAATATGCTTTACGCAACACCACCACCGGAGGATGTAACGTAGCAATTGGTTATTGTACATTACGAAACAATACAACTGGTGCGAATAATACAGCAATTGGAGCATATGTCTTACAAAGTAACTCAACTGGAGTTAATAACGTAGCAATAGGCCGCTATGCTTTACGTAGCAATTCAACGGGATGTAATAATACAGCAATAGGATATTGTGCATTACGATACAATCAAACCGGAAGTTCTAATATTGTATTTGGACTAAATGCTGCTCGATTTAATAGTGCTAATAGTAATTTAACTAATTTAAGCAGTTCAATCGTAATAGGTGCCAATACTAGACCATCCTCAAGTGGTGATATAAACGAAATCGTAATTGGCGATAGTGCTATTGGTTTAGGTTCAAACACAACAGTAATTGGTAATTCAAGTACTACACGCGCGTGTATTTGGGGACGAGTAACAGTACCTTCATTGATAGGACAAGTAATTCCAACACCTATAACATCAAATACAGCTTCATTAAATTTGACAGGAAGTAATTTTTATACCTTAGCATTAACCAACGGCACAACAACTCACTTAAGTGCAAGCAATATTACCGCAGGTCAAACTGTCAATATACGAGTTACGCAAGATACAGCCGGTACCGGTAAGTTATCATTTACATCAGCATTCAAATCAGGATCATTCTATACTGGGTCAGCAGTAGCCAATGCAGTAGATATCATGACTTTAATTTCATTTGATTCATCATCATTATTTGTATCCGCAATAAGAAATTTAGCTTAATATGTTTTCACCGTTCCCATTCATACAAGTTCCACAACCAGAATTACCTTTACCTAGTAATCCCTTAACATAAAACAAAAATAACTTGGATATTTAAAATAGAATACTTATATTACATCAAACAAATAAAATTTATGGTACAAAAAGTTTTTTACAACCCATCCATGCCTAGAGCAGGATCAACCTTGATTCAAAACATTCTAATGCAAAACCCAGATATCTATTCAACCCCTACTTCAGGTGTAATTGAATTTTTATTGAATGCACGATCAGTGTATACTGCAGGTGAAGCATTTAAAGCACAAGATCAAGATGAAATGAAAGCAGGATTCAAAAATTTCTGCAAAACAGGACTATATGGTTTCTTTGATGGAATCACAGACCGTCCTTATGTAATGGATAAGAGTAGAGGATGGTTAGGCCACTTCAACTTTATCGAGTTTTTCACTGATGAAAAACCTAAAATGATCGTTATGGTACGAGATTTACGTGCTATATTCGCTTCAATGGAGAAAAATTTCCGCAAACACCCAGATAAAGATCCAATGATCATCAATGGTGTGGAATTGAAAAACATGACCACAGCAGCACGCGTAGATCATTTTTCAGTTGCTCCTCCAATTGGACCTTCAATAGAATGGTTATCTGAGGCAATTCATCAAGGAATAGACAAAGATATTTTATTTATCCGATTCGAAGATTTGACAACAGATCCTGAAACAGAATTGAGAAAAATCTATGAATATTTAGAATTGCCATATTTTCAACACGACTTTAACAATGTTGAGCAATTGACACATGAAAACGATGTTATTCATGGTATCTTTGGTGACCACCAAATCCAACCTCAAGTAAAACCAGTAAAAGATAATTTCGTTGAAATTCTTGGAAAAGAACAATGCGATCGTTTACGCGAACATTACGATTGGTATTTTAGAGCTTTTAATTATATTTAATATTTATAAACAAAACAAAATGGAAGAAACACAAACCCCAGAACAAGTACAACAACACATTAGTGCAGCATTTGATTCAGTTAATTTAATTAATGACGAAATCACTAAAGAAGTAACGGACAACCGTAAAGACACGGTAAAACGCAATGTTCAACACCTTGAATTGATGATTGCAAAAGATTGGTTTGCCGCAGGATGTACAGAACAACAAGTAACTGATATCAATGCATGTATTGCTGCTGGAAACACATACACAGCATAAAATCAACTAAAAAAGTTATGATATATTGGTTTACAGGGCAACCTGGACACGGTAAAACGGTTTTAGCATCTGCTTTAAAGCAAGAACTAGACAATACATTTCATATTGACGGAGATGACCTGCGCGCTATATTCGATAATAAAGATTATAGCGAGGCAGGCCGCCGCAAAAATATTGAATTGGCTCAACACCTTTCTCACTTCTTACACAATAAAGGATGTAACGTAGTTGTATCTTTAGTTTCCCCTTACCAAGACCAGCGTGAAGAATTTAAAACAAAACTTGGAGATTCCGTAAAAGAGTTTTATATTCATACCACTGAAATACGAGGTAGAGAAAATTTTCACGTTGAAAACTATCAACAACCTACAGAAAATTACCTTGATGTAGACACTACAGATATTTCGGTTGAAGAATGTTTAAATAAAATAAAAAGTTATGCAAAATTGGAGCAAAAAAATACACGTACAATCATCACTGGAATCTAAACCGAACCAATATGCAATGTTTATCGGCCGTTGGCAACCACTCCACCCAGGACATAAAGCATTATTTCAACAAGCTTTAGATGAAGGAAAAAATGTTTGGGTTGCAATTAGAGATGTTGAAACAACAGAATCAAACCCATTTGATGCTCAAGAAGTACTTGAAAATATTGGAAATGAATATAAAGAACTTTGTGGACAAGGCCGAGTTAAAGTTAGTATCATCCCTGACATATGTTCGGTTGAGTTTGGTAGAGGAGTTGGCTATGATATTATTGAACATATACCTCCCACACAGATAGCAGAAATCTCAGCAACTAAAGTAAGAGAACAAATGCGTAACGAAGGTAAGTTATGAAAAATCAATCCCACCAATTCCAAATCCGCTTCAACGTTAATAGTAAAACAGAAAACGAACGATGGAGACTTATCACAGATGGACATGAAACACTAGTATCTAATATTATCATTAATGGACATACTTACACAACAATGGATTGGATGCCGGATCTTAATGAACATAAATGGCATATTAGTTGTGAAGGATATGTTGAAGTAAAAAACAATATAGCGTATGTTACAACAGTAAAAGAAGAATCTGTAGTAGCTCGACATATTTTAAAAACATTTTCATACCGCATTTTAGGTACATTAACAACAATACTTGTTGCATATTCATTAGGTGCTTCAATTCAATTATCATCCCTACTTGGAGTAGGAGAATTACTTATAAAACCCGTTATCTACTTTTTCCACGAACGAGTATGGTACAAATATCTTAGAATAGGAAATAAAAAATAATATGGAAGAAAAATATATAGTTTGGCACATCGAAGGTGGATTAGGCAAAAACGTTGCTGGTACCGCTTTATTAACATCTTTACAACAAAAATACTCTGACCGAAAAATCATTGTAGTTGCATCTTACCCAGAAATATTCTTGAACCATCCAGATGCTCATCGCGTTTATAAAATGGGTTCAACACAATATTTCTATGATGATTATATCAAAGATAAAGATACATTAATCTTTAGACACGAACCATACTTTGAAACACAACATATCTTAAAAAACAAACACTTAATTGCAAACTGGTGTAAGTTATTGGATGTTAAATATGAATTTCAAACACCATTTTTGAACTTTAATTTTGTGCAACAAAGAAATTCAATGAAATGGCAACGAGAGAAGCCTATTCTTTTAATTCAAACTAATGGAGGTCCTTTAAATAGTAATTTAGAATATTCTTGGACACGAGATATTCCGTTTATGATTTCTAAGCAAATAGCTGAAAAATATCAAGAAACACATCATATCATTCAAATATGTAAACCATCTTCATTGAAACTAGAAGGTGCCGAAGTCATTGATCAACCATTGCAAGCAATGGAATTATTTGCATTATTAGCTGTAAGTGATAAACGTGTATTAATTGATTCATGTTTGCAACATGCTGCAACTGCATTAAATCTTAAATCAAATGTATTTTGGATTGGAACCTCTGCTAAAAACTTTGGATATTCAATGCATAAAAATATTGAAGCGAACCCCCCATCAAATTCAGTTAAATTAGTAGATTCTTATCTATTTGATTATTCATTTGAAGGTATTACTCATGAATGTCCCTATTTCAATATAGAGGAAATGTTTGATGTTACCAAAATTATTGAAGAAATTTAATAGCGGAATAAAATTCTAACGCAACTAGAACTCGTTTTTGGTATTTGATATATTTATAACAAAATAACCAATTATGAATATCCCAATTTGGCCAGGTTCAAGTAGCTTCTTCCCAGGCGATACACCTTTCGGGTTTTACGATAACGACTATCAATTCCAACAGGATGCTGATAAGTTTGCTAAATTCGCATCTCAACGTTTAGGTTATCCTTTAGTAGAAGTTGAATTACAAGACATCAACTTTTATACAGCATTAGAAGAAGCCGTTACAACTTACGGAAACGAATTATATGCATATCAAGTAGCAGAAAACTTACTTACGTTTCAAGGAGCCCCTACAACCATTGAACCTGGAAACAATGAATTGGTACAAGAAAATCTAGCAGCTATAGTACGCCTCTCAAACCAATACGGTGAAGAAGCAGGTGTTGGAGGTACAATCACATATCATACAGGATCCATTACATTACTCCCCGGAGTACAAAACTATGATTTGAAATCATGGGCAACATCTCAAGGCATTTCTGGTGGTATTGAAATGAAACGTGTGTTTTATGAAGCGCCTCCTGCAATTACAAGATACTTTGACCCATATGCAGGTACCGGTACCGGAATGATGCAGATGATGGACTCATTTGGTTGGGGATCATATTCACCAGCCATTAACTTTATGTTAATGCCTATCAGTTATGATATGCAGAAAATTCAAGCAATTGAATTTAACGACCAAATTAGAAAATCACAGTATACATTTGAATTAGTTAACAATGTGTTAAGAATATTTCCGATCCCAACCGGAGGAGGAATACATGAATTACACTTTGAATACATTTTACTTACAGACCGTAATCAACCATATGTGGAAAGAAACGGTCAAAGCATCATCACCAACGCCTCTAATGTACCATACGAGAACCCAACATATAACGCGATTAACTCGATTGGTCGTCAATGGATATTTGAGTATGGATTAGGGATTGTTAAAGAAATTTTAGGATATGTTAGAGGAAAATACTCTACTATTCCAATCCCTGGATCTGACGTAACATTGAATCAAGGTGATTTAATTACAGCAGCAACAAACGAAAAAACCGCACTCATAGAACGCTTAAGAGCATATTTTGATACAACTTCTCGCAAAACATTACTTGCTAATAAAGCAGAAGAAGCACAAAGTCAAATGAGTATATTGGCGGATGTTCCGATGACAATCTTTATCGGTTAGTAAATTTAAAAAACAATAAATTATGTGCGCTCTTTTTGGAACACAACGCGACGTCTCCCTAATTAGACACCTCAACCGTGAGTTGTTATGGGATGTTATTTCACAAGAATGCGTGTATTATCAATTTAAAACGGGACCAACTAAAGTAAACATGTATGGTGAAGCCGCTGGTGCCAAATACTATGGAGCACCTGTTATCCTAAACATGCTTGTTGATAGAGGTGACAATACTTCTCCAACTGGAGATATGGGTGTAGATTATAACCGTCCTATGACATTTAAGTTCTTTAGAGACGATTTAGTAGACGCTAATCTAGTACCAGACGTAGGTGATATCATCATGTGGTACGAAGGATATTGGGAAGTTGAAAATACAAACGCTAACCAGTTATTTGTAGGTAAAGACCCAGACTATCCATACAACGAAAATCCACTTAATCCTGGATTGGAAAATTATGGTACCAATTTATCTATCATGTGTGTATGTCATTATGTACCTGCTGATAATGTACAAATTACAAAAGAAAGGATATAAGACATGCCATCAGTTAGAAAACCAAACCCTAAATCCCAAAAACAGATCTCAAACGATCAAGTGGATCCGTATGTTTTCCCTAGTACTGGTGAATCTTTAGGTAATCCAAACATACCAAACGAATTCAACCAATTCACATCCACTCAACAAAACGGTGTTTCAATTAACCGTTCCGAGCAGATGTCTTTTAAAGACGATACAACAAAACCATTTACAGTTGGACTACAGGATATAGACGAGTCAATTATGTTCTATTTCCAAAACGTAATCAAACCTACTGTAATACAAAATGGTGTTCGATTAGCTGTTCCAATTATTTATGGTGCTCCTGAACGTTGGAAATCTGTACAAAAAGACGGATACTACAAAGACAAAAACGGAGCGATTATGTCTCCGCTAATCATGTTTAAAAGAGAAACGATGGACAAAAATCGTTCATTGACAAACAAATTGGATGCTAACTCTCCCCATTTATATACTTCTTGGGTAAAGCCATACAATTCAAAAAACGACTACTCGAATTTCAGTGTATTGACAAATCGTATACCTGTAGAACAATTCGTGGTAAACGTAGTACCGGACTATGTCAATTTAACATACAACTGTGTTATTCAAACGTATTATGTTGAGCAATTAAACAAAATAATTGAGGCAGTAAACTATGCCTCTGATTCATATTGGGGCGATCCTGAACGCTTTAAATTTAAAGCATCTATCGACTCGTTTTCTACTGTAGTAGAAATTGGAGACAGCACAGCT
Organism: uncultured Bacteroidota bacterium; assembly: GCA_903825095.1. The sequence goes on from CAIJZF010000229.1 coordinate 16,231, forward strand.
CGTGTTGTAAAAGGAACATTTACTATCAAATTATTTGGCTACATTGTACCCGATACAATTCAAAAGGAAGTAACAGCTATCAAAAAATACAATAGTAAAGCCCAAGTTATCATTGGGATAGAAACTGTAAATGGAATGGCAGAAACTGTAACAACCACTAAGAAAAAATCCCCTGCAATTGTTCCATCTACTCCTTCAGGTGGAAGTGGAACAGTAACTAGTGCAGCTATGGTATACTTGAATGCAAATTCACAGAAAACAGGTACATTTGTGAACTCCACTACAATGACATTTGCTAGTGGATGGTTAACTGCCCCTATTGGAATACCAGCTCCAACAGTAAATAACTTTGTTATATTCTGTAACGGAAACTTAATTGAAGGTACAGCAATCACATCATTTACACAAGCTGGTGGTGTAACCACATTGGTAATTAACCCTACCGCACTAGGATATAGTTTTACTTCAATTGATGAGGTCATCGCAATTGGAAAATTTAGTAGTTAACGTTTAATATTTATATCAAAATGGCAAAAGCAAAAGGACAAGCAATCGTTTCATTCGTGAGAAAACCTAAAAAGAAAAACCCGGGTGTTCACGCGAAATCAAAGTCAAGCAAAAACAAAAATAGCAAAAACTATACCAAAACATACGCAGCACAAGGTAAATAATGGCAATAATTCAACCAGCACAATTAGCAACAGGATCATACAGTCTTTCGGGATCGTTTAGTGGATCATTTCAAGGAAATGGCGCAGGGTTAAACAATATACCTTCAAGCGCTATAGTTGGATTGAGTTCCACTCAAATTGCTAGTGGAGCAGTTTCTGCTTCTGTATCAACAGGTACAGGATCATTTACTGTAACGTCTGGTTCAAGTACGTTTATGTTTATTTCAAGTTCTGGGAATGTTGGGATTGGAACTACTACACCTTCATATACATTAGATGTAAATGGTACTGCGAGGGTGCAGAATAATTTGGTCATAACAGGAAGTACTTCAACCACAGGCTTATTAAATATTATAAATACATTTTCGGGTACATATCCGAATGCAATGACTGTATTATTTCCAAATCAAACTATATCATCTGTTCAATCTGCTGCATTTTATGTAGGAAAAGCCCTATCAACAAATAATGGTTATGGATTTAATTATATTCATTCTTCTGATGGAAGCAGTAGCAATAGAGGTTCAATAGCATTTTATGGAGTTGATAATATTTTAAATTGGTTTGCAACTGGAAATGTAACAATTAACTCTACCACAGACGCAGGTTATAAACTTGACGTGAATGGTACTAGTAGATTTACAGGTAACCTATCAATTAACCAAGATAGCCTTATTATAGTAACGGGCAACCCAGCAGGTAGACCTAGTATCCAGTTTGGTACAACAGGTGTATTTAACAACAATTGGACATTTCAACCTAGCATATCGGGAGGAATAGTTGTTGCTTCGGCATACCAAACTATATCATCTACTTCAGCAATATTTGAAATTGGGTCTACTACTCGTGGATTCCTTCCTCCACGTACCAACCTCACCTCAAACATATCTACACCTGCTCAAGGTTTAATGACCTATGTTACTGCAAGTGCAACAGAAGGCCTATACTATTACAATAGTGGTTCTGCTGTTGGATGGCACAAAGTATTAACCAATAGTGGATCACAAGAAATATCTGGATCATTAAATGTAAATAATACATTATATGTAACTGGAAGTAGAGTAGGGATTGGAACTAGTTCACCAAATAGTGCTTTAGAGGTTGTTGATACGGGAGCAGCATCTTATGTAGCAGCGGCTCGTTTTTTAGTACCAAATAATAATGTTGCGGGTAGAGTAAGTCAATTTTATTTAGGTCAAGCAATGACAAACCTTAATTCAATTGCTTGGTCTTTTCATTATCAAGGTAATAGCAGTACCGCCAATTATCAGTCATTTGGGTTTAACGGAATTGCTACCCCTGCATTGACTATGTTTGGAACGCTGAATGTAGGCATCAACACAACCACAGACGCAGGGTATAAACTTGACGTCAACGGGACTGCGAGGGTGCAGGGTAATTTATATTTTGGAACTGCGGGAAGTTATTTATTAGGGGACACAAATAATACAAGAATTTACGATAAGAATAATACAATTATTTTACAAGCATTTCCAAATGGAGTATCAAATTCAGAAACTTATTTAAGGAGTGCAGGTGGAAATTTTTCTTTTTTAAGATTAAGAGATGATTATGTGAGTTTGGAATATGCCGTATCTAGCGTAAGTGCAACTGCTCAAAATCCAATTCAAATAAACAGAGGTTATTTTGGAAATGTTTTAGCAACTGATAAAAGTGTTTTATATGTAAAAAGCACACTTAACTCTAATCTATCCAATGCAACTACTTTGCGTGGTGTTTATATTGACATAAATGACACTACAACTTATACAGGTTTTTCAAGTGTAAGAGCAATTGAAGCACCAAGAGGTGGAGCATATTTCAATACTACAAGTGTAAATGCTTCAGCGGTATTACAAGCGGATAGCACGACTCAAGGCTTCCTTCCTCCACGCATGACCGGAGCACAAGCAGAATTAATTTCCTCCCCAGCAGAAGGTTTAATGGTATATGCAACCTCAGGTACCGGCGTAACTATCACCAGTAAAGGATGGTGGGGATTTGATGGAGCTACTTGGGTAAAATTTAACTAAAATAATCCAATCACATATTTATAAACAAATTTAAAACATGAACACATCAACAACTCCACAAGGTGGAATAGCAATTGAACCAGTAGTTTATCCATTAAACGGAGGAACAGCAACTTTCATGACTGTATTGGTCTTGAACTTCTCAACAGAAGCTACAACATGTACAACTTACTGGCAATTACTTTCAGATGAAGGTAAACAATTAGCTCAAGACAATTATACTTTAACCGAAGAGCAATTTGCTACTTGGGGTACAGATAATTCAGTAGTAAATCAATATGTAGCAGATGCAATTGGAGTTACTATTTTGTAACTTTGAATAGATCCATATATATTTATAACCACAAAATAATAAGTTAAATTATGTCAATAGTTACAGAACAAAAGTTTTTATCAGAGGAAGAATTAGCTTCCCTAAAAGAAATCCAAACAAACACACAAGCGTTGATCGCTGAATTAGGTGAAATCGAATTAGTTAAATTGCAATTAGAGAGTCGTCACGATGCTGCTAAAAAATATTTAACTGAGTTGGGAACCAAAGAACAAGAGTTTACAAAAACGGTGTTTGATAAGTATGGTAAAGCATCTATCAACCCTGAAACGGGTGAGATTACATTAGTAGATTAATCTGGGTTTAAATACACCATATTTATAATAAAATAAAAAACATGGCTGAAGTAATTGTCTCACCTGGTGTATTAGCAATAGAAAACGATCAATCATTTGTAACTCAACAACCTGTACAAGCAGGAGCCGCTATCATCGGTCCTGCAGTAAAAGGTAAAGTAGGTATCCCTACAATAGTTACTTCATATACAGATTATTTAAATAAGTTTGGTGCTACTTTCCTTAGCGGAAGTAACACCTACACTTATTTTACCTCAATTTCGGCATACAACTATTTCAATAATGGAGGAACTTCATTACTTGTAACTCGTGTTGTAACCGGATCATTTACAGCAGCAACATCTTCATTTATTTCTGCTTCTGCACATGCTGCAGGTTCCCCTTATAATACCGATGTATTTGTATTGGAAACAATTTCCAAAGGAGAAATCATGAACAGTACAGGACCAACAGGAAATGTTGGCACCCTATTAAGCGGTTCAGCAGATAATTTCAGATGGCAAATTACTTCAGCAAACACATCATCCGGTACATTCTATTTATTAATTCGTCAAGGTAGTGATACAAATGTTTCTCCATCCGTTTTGGAAACATGGGGTCCATTATCTCTAGACCCATATTCAAACGATTACATTGAAAAAGTAATTGGTAACCAAGTTGAAAACGTAGCAAGCGATAACGGTGAATTTTATATTCAATTATCTGGAAGTTATCCAAACAATTCTTCTTACGTACGCATTAAAACAGTAAACCAACCTACACCAAATTATTTCGATAACGTAGGTAATCCTAAAAATGAATTTACTGGTTCTATCCCATTAAACAACAGTGGATCATTTGGTTCCGCTACTGGAAAAAATGTAATAGGTGGAGGAAATGCATACTATGAAAATATCACCTCAGTAAACAATATTCAAGGATTAAACGCTAGCAATTATACACAATCTATCTCTTTATTAGCAAACAAAGATGCATTTAGATATAATTTATTAGTTACCCCTGGATTAATGTCAGATATGGGTGGTATAGCATATAGTGCTATCACTTCCATGATCTCTACAGCTCAAAATAGAGGAGATATGATGGTGGTATTTGATACATCAAAATATAACTCCCAAATTACTTCAGTATTATCTAATACAACAGGATATGATACATCATACGCTGGAACTTATTGGCCTTGGGTAAAAACAATTGATCCAAGTACAGCAAACCAAGTTTGGGTACCTGCTTCAACATTGATTCCTGGAATATATGCATTCAACGATAACGTTGCTGCTCCATGGTTTGCACCTGCCGGTGTAAATAGAGGCATTTTAACTACTGCTATCCAAGCAGAACGTGTATTGACTCAAGGAAACAGAGATACATTATACCAAGCAAATATTAATCCAATTGCTACTTACCCTAACGTAGGTGTAGTGGTATTTGGACAAAAAACATTACAAAAGAAAAAAAGTTCATTAGATCGTATCAACGTAAGACGTTTATTGATTGAATTGAAATCATATATTTCTCAAGTAGCAGATACATTTGTATTTGAACAAAACAATACTGTTACTAGAAATAACTTCTTAGCCATTATCAATCCATACCTAGCTTCTGTTCAACAACAACAAGGTTTAACAGCATTTAAAGTGGTTATGGATGAATCAAATAACCCACCATCCGTAGTAGATAACAATCAGTTAGTAGGTCAAATTTATTTACAACCAACTAGAACCGCTGAATTTATCTTACTAGACTTTAATATATTGCCTACTGGTGCAACGTTTCCTGCTTAATAATATATTTTAAAGAGAATATTCATATTTATAATAAAAAGATAAAATGGCAAATTTTACAGTATCCCCTGGGGTAGCAATTAGTGAGATAGACAACACGTATTTAACAGGACAACCTGTTCAAGCTGGTGCTGCTATTATAGGCCCAACGGTTAAAGGACCTGTTGAGGTACCAACATTGGTAACTACTTACTCTGATTTCGTAACGTTATTTGGAGATAATTTTATTAGTGGAGGTAATGCTTATTCATACCTTACTTCAATTGCAGCTTACAATTATTTCAATTATGGTGGAACTTCATTACTGGTTGCTCGTGTAGTAACTCAATCAGCTAACTGGACTTCAGCAGTAAGTACTACCATTCCAAATTATTTAAATGTTGCTTCTTCATCATTTACCTTAGAAACCCTTTCTGAAGGTATTTTAATGAACAACTCAGGTTCAAATACAACAGGAACTAATGGAGCCTTAAACTCAGGATCAGTAGATAATGTTCGATGGGAAATTACAAACTCAAATACTGGATCAGGTACATTTAACGTATTAATTAGACGTGGTAATGATACTGAAACTAGTAAAGTAGTATTAGAAGCATTTAATAATGTCAATTTAGATCCAAACTCTTCTCGATACATTGCTCAAGTGATTGGTGATCAAACATTGAATTATAACTCCACAACAAACCAAATGGAATTGAGTGGAAGTTATGCTAATATGTCCAAATATGTACGTGTTAAAGCTGTAAATTACCCAACTCCAAACTATTTTGATGCAAACGGTCAACCGGTATCAGCATATACAGCTTCAATTCCATTAAATGGAAGTGGATCTTCTGCTGGAACATTTAATGGTGCTGGAGGAACAGTAAATACTGTTATTAATTTATACGATAATATTTCTTCTAATACTCAAGGTTTAACAGGTGGATCTTATGATAATATGATCTCATTACTTGGAAATGCAGACGCATACCAATTCAATGTATTGTTTGCTCCTGGATTAACAAATGATACTCATACAACACAAATCACAAACATTATCTCAAATACTCAACAACGTGGAGATAATTTATTTGTAGCAGATTTAACATTATTTAGTGGGACAATTGCTAGTGCAGTAACTCAAGCACAAACAAGAGATACTTCATATGCTGCAACATATTGGCCTTGGGTTCGTATTATCGACCCAGCAACAGGAAAACAAGTATGGGTACCAGCTTCAACTGTAATCCCAGGTGTATATGCTTTCAATGATAAAGTAGCTGCTCCATGGTTTGCACCAGCAGGTATTAATAGAGGTGGATTATCTACAGTATTACAAGCTCAATTGAAATTATCTCAAGGAAACAAAGATACATTATATTCAAGCAATATCAACCCAATTGCAACATTGCCTAAACAAGGTGTTGTAGTATACGGACAAAAAACATTACAAAAAGCTCAATCTGCTTTAGATCGTGTAAATGTACGTCGTTTGATGATTGAATTAAAATCATATATCCGCCAAATTGCTAATACAGTAGTATTTGAACAAAACACAATTGCAACAAGAAATTCATTTGTAGCACGTGTTACTCCGTTCTTAGAAGGAATCCAACAAAAACAAGGATTATACGCTTACAAAGTTGTTATGGATGGAACAAATAACGGACCAGCAGTAATTGATCAAAACCAATTAGTAGGTCAAATTTATATCCAACCAACACGCACAGCTGAATTTATATCTCTAGATTTCATCTTAACTCCAACAGGAACTGAATTTCCAGGGTAAAAAGGCAGATAGTTAAATATTTATAATAAAAGAAACTAAAATAACAAAAAATGGCAATTTTAAATCCAAACGAAATTTTCTATACAGCGTTTGAACCTAAACAAAGCAACCGTTTCATCCTTTATATGGATGGAGTTCCTTCATATTTAGTTAAAGGAGTAGGAGCTGTAAGTTTAACTCAAACAGCAGTTGCCCTTAACCATATCAACGTTCAACGTTATGTAAAAGGAAAAACAGTATGGAATACTATCCAATTTACAATGTACGAATCAATCACTCCATCAGGTGCACAAGCAGTAATGGAATGGGTACGTTTGGGTCACGAATCTGTAACAGGTAGAGATGGATATTCTGATTTTTACAAGAAAGATATTACGTTTAACGTAATCGGACCTGTAGGTGATATCGTTTCTGAATGGATTATTAAAGGAGCTGTAATTACAGAGGTTAACTTTGGAGACTATAACTGGGACGATGATGGAACACCGGTAAACATCCAAGTAACGGTTCAACCAGATTACTGTATCTTGAACTACTAAAATAGATTAAACAACAAATCCATAAGAGCTCCAAAGAAATTTGGAGCTTTTACTTTCTTTCAATATATTGGGTTTATGAAAAATCTATTAATATTCCTTTTATTGACTAGTATAGGATATGGTCAATATTGTCCTGCTTTAGGACCCGATCAACTGTTACCTTGTGGTGTAGGAACAACTACATTAACCGCAAATTTAAGCCAATGTGGAGCAGGCAATAACCCCAATCAAACAACAAATTACACCGTTGCTTCCATACCATATGTAGCTCAAACCAATAATGGAACATCTGTGTTTATGACAGATGACTCCCAACAAGGACCATTTGCTATTGGCTTTAACTTTTGCTTTTACGGGCAAACATACTCTCAATTTTACATTGGTTCAAATGGATGGATTTCATTTTCTGGAGGACAACCTACAACATTTACTTCTTCTCCATTACCAACAGCAAATGCTCTAGTACCTAAAAATTGTATTATGGGACCTTGGCAGGATTGGCATCCTGGAATTGGAGGACAAATCAAATACCAAACTGTAGGTACATCACCATGTAGAAAACTAATCGTAAGTTGGATAAACATGCCTATGTTTAGTTGTACTGGAAATCAAGGTACATTCCACATTGTAATTGAAGAATCTACCAACTATATCAGCAACTACATCCAGACAAAACCTGCTTGTTTGCAATGGCAAGGTGGAACAGCTACCGAAGGAATTCAGAATGCAACAGGAACTGCAGCAGTAACAGTCCCTGGTAGAAATTCAACAGCTTGGACAGCTAACAATGATGCTTGGAGATGGACTCCTAGTGGACCAGTGGTTACTCCAACTTTAACTTGGTATCAAGTAGGAAATCCGGTAGCAATTGGAACAGGACCTACACTTACAGTGACTCCAACAGGACCTACACTATACACTTGCCATTTAGAATATCTATCATGTAATGCAGGATGGTCTTCATGTAACTCAGGAACAAGCTTAGGACCTGATACTGTTTTAGTTGTACCGGGACCTCCAAATTTACCTTCTCCAACAGTTATTCCATTTAATCCAACATGTGTTGGAAGTTGTGATGGAGCTATTAGTGTATTTTCAAGTGGTGGAACTGGAGTTCAAACTATTTCATGGAATGGACCTGCAAATGGTTTTAACCCAATTGGTTTATGTGCTGGCGTGTATAACTTTACAATTGTTGATGATGCTGGTTGTACTACTTCAGGAACAGCTACACTAACAAACCCTTCACCTATTGTAGTAGGACCTATAGTAGCGTCGGATACAGTGTGTTTTAATACAACCAATGAAGTGTATAATATACCCGATTTAGGAGCAGGATTCACATATACATGGAGCAGTATCGGTAGTATTGTTTCGGGTCAAGGCACAACTTCTATAACAGTTGATTATACCTCTATACCAGCAGGATTTATCCCTGGAGCAATAAATGTTACGGCTTACAGTCCAAATGGATGTACAAGTATTCCGGCTTCGTTCGATGTTACTGTATTTAATATTTTCCCTGTAATTGACCCTATTGGTCCGTTTTGTTCAAACGATGAATGTTCTATTTTAACTGCGTTACCTTTAAACGGTGTATTCTCTGGAACTGGAGTAGTTGGAATCCAATTTTGCCCTTATGATGCAGATACACTAGATAATTTTGTAACTTATACCTATTTTCAAAGTGGATGCTCATTCAATACTACAATTAACATTACTGTTTACGAACAGCCAACTATTACCCCAATTACACCATATAATGAATTTTTTGAAATTTGTGAAGGTGATTCTATACCAAGCATTTATTCGGTAGTTGCTTCTTTACCCGGTTATAATGAATGGACTATATTGAACAATACAACTCAAACAGATAATCTAAACATCACTTGGAACGCGCCTGGAATGTTTGATATTTCGGTAGTACATTATTCAAACGGGTGTGCTTCACCTCCACAATTCAATGTAGTTACTATAGCACAATGTCCTGAACTGTTATTTTACATTCCAAATACATTCACCCCTGATGGAGACGAACATAACAATACTTTTAAATGGACGTTTACAAGTGGATTTGATCCATTTGATTTCCATGTAGAAATTTACAATAGATGGGGAGAAATGATCTATGAAAGCTATGACCATAACGATTATTGGGATGGAACATATTCTAATACCCCAGTAACACCAGGATTATACAACTACAAAATTCATTTTGGCAGCAAAAAGAATGATGGTGAATATGAATTTGCAGGAAGTGTTAATCTTATTAGATAGTACAATATTTATAACAGTATGAAACTAGAAAATCTACGTACGTTAGTAAAAGAAGAATTAAGCAGAAAGCTTAATGAAGATTACCAAGACAAATTTAAAATGGTTGGTATGCTTATTACTAACATCAAAAAACGACCACAAAAAGAAATATTCTCAGATATCCGTTCACTCCCAGGCATTACAGTAGCATCAGCAAAAGAACCCATGGATTACAGTGAACAAAATACAGAAAAATTTCAAACTATAGTAACCATTAAAGTTGATGGACATCCTTGGATTGTAAAAGGTGGATTTGATAGATCAAAAATGGAAGAAATACGCAAAGAAATATTGAAGATAGATGGAGTATTGTCATTTAATGTAAATCCTGACAATATTACTTCTCTTTAATATATGTATATAAGACAATTAAGTTATAACAAATAAAAATTATGGAAGAATCAAAGTTCAAAATGCCAACGGAAATCGTTGAATTACCATCTAAAGGTTTACTTTACCCCGAAGACTCAGAATTAGCAAAAGGTACAGTTGAAATGAAATATATGACAGCTAAGGAAGAAGATATCCTTACTAACCAATCATATATTAGAAATGGTACAGTATTAGACAGATTAATGAAATCATTAATTGTATCTAAAATCAATTTCGATGATTTACTAATCGGAGATAAAAACGCAATTATGATCGCAGCCCGTATCTTAGGATATGGTTCAGAGTATACCTTTGAATATGGTGGTGAAAATCAAACAGTAGATTTAACTCAAATTGAAAATAAACCTCTTAAAGAAGAATTATTTACAAGTAATGCAAATGAGTTTACATTTACTCTTCCCCATTCAAAAAATACTGTTGCTTTTAAAATTCTAACACATAAAGACGAACAAGATATCAGTCGTGAGTTAGAAGGACTTAAAAAAATCAACAAAGATTCTTCCCCTGAAATGTCTACACGTTTAAAATATATGATTACTTCAGTAGAAGGAAATCGTGAAAAAAAAGACATTCGCGAATTCGTAGACAATTACTTATTAGCTAAAGATGCAAGAGCGTTAAGAGAATACATCAAAGAAATCCAACCAGATGTTGACCTGACATTTTTTCCCAGTGGGGGGAGCAATAGAGTCAATATCCCAATTGGGGTTAGCTTTTTTTGGCCTGACATCTGATAATATTGCTCCTGCTAGAGCATCCCTATTTAATCAAATACATCAAATAGTTTTTTACGGTAAAGGAGGTTACGATTGGCATACTGTTTATAATATGCCAATATGGCTTCGTCGTTGGACTTTTAATGAAATAAGAAACCATTACGAAGAAGAAAAAGAAGCTGTTGAAAATCCTGGAAAAAATAAAGGTGGTAAGCAAACAGTAATTAATTCTGATGGTACTATAAAAACACCTGAACTATTACAAAAAGCAGCTAATGCTAAAAAACCTGCAAAATATAGTTAAAAATGTTGATCTTTAATATTTATAACAAAATATTTTAAATGGCTACGCAACCTGGACAACCTGATAATACATCATTTAAGGAACAAAGAGACATCCTCAGAGAGATAAATGCTGAGTTAGGGAAACAGATCAATGCTGTAACTGACGCTTCTAAGGCATATTCTAATTTAGAAAGCATAGCCCTTAAACTTCAGAATTCTGAGGAAGAAATATCTACATTAAACGAAAAACAACTCCAAGCTTTAAAAGAAAAATCACAAATCGCCTTAAGAGAACTTAAAGCAGCTGCTGATAGATTAAAAAGTGGAAAAGGTTTAAATGATCAAGAAAAATCATTACTTAGAGCTAAAAAAGAAGGATTCAAAATTGAAGAAGATCTTCTTAAAAATGTTGAAGCTCAACTAGATGCCCAAATAAAAATTACCAAGGAAACAGGTCTTACCGGCTCATTACTTAAAGGAATGTCTAAAATTCCTATAGTAGGTGAGATGCTTAAAACTGAAGAAGCCTTAAAAGCTGCTAGAGATGCAGCTGCCGAAGGTGCTGGTAAGTTTGGAGCTATGGGTGCAGCCTTTAAAAGCTTAGGTGGTAATTTAGTTTCTAGTTTATCTGACCCTTTAGTTTCTATAGGTTTATTAGTTAAAGGATTTAAAATGTTTCTGGAAGCTGGGTTTAAAGCAGATACAGAAATTACTAATCTATCCAAGTCAATGGCTTCTTCCAAAGAGGAAGCAGCAGCTACCCGAGATAGATTCATTGAAATACAAAATTCATCAGAAAGTTTATTTGAAACTACCCAAAACTTAGTTGCCGCTCAATTTGAATTAGCAGATGCTTTTGGAGCTACTAAAGGATTTAGTGAATCTCAATTAAAAGATCAGGTTCTTTTAACTCAACAAATGGGATTCCAAGCAGAAGAAGCTGCTGGTCTCCAACAATTAGCTATGTCTAATGGAATGACTGCTAGAGATGTAACAGGATCTGTTATTAAACAAACCGCAGCACTAGCTAAACAAAAAGGAATCCAATTAGATAATAAAAAGATAATTGGAGAAGTTGCTAAAGTATCAGGCCAATTAAGACTCCAATATGCCAACAACCCAGCATTAATTGCTAAAGCGGTTGTTCAAACTAAACAATTAGGACTTACTTTAGATCAAGCAGCACAAGCTGCTCATAGTTTACTTGATTTTGAATCATCAATCGAAAACGAATTAAGTGCAGAGTTATTAACAGGTAAATCACTTAATTTAGAACGTGCTAGAGGTTTAGCTCTTAATGGAGATGCAGCGGGGGCAGCAGCAGAAATGGCTAAACAAGTGGGATCAGCTGCTGATTTCACTAAAATGAATGTTCTACAACAGGAACAATTAGCTAAAGCTGTTGGTATGAGTGCCGATGAATTAGCAAATTCATTAATAACCCAAGAAAATTTATCTAAATTAGGTGGTGAAACTAGAAAACAATTAGAAGAAAAAGCCGAAGCTTTAAGAGCAGAAGGCAAAATGGATGAAGCTAATAGATTACTTGCATCCACAGGTGATGAAGAACAAGCCCAAGCAGCCCTAGAAAGAATATCAGCTCAAGATAAATTTAATGCAGCAATGGAAAAATTAAAATCCATGGTATCTTCCATTGTTGAAGGACCCGCATCTAAGTTTGTAGATACTTTAGGAGCTGTTCTTGGTGATGCCAATGCTCTTAAAACCATATTTTATAGTATATCTACTATTTTAGGAGCTATGAGCTTAACTAAATTAATCACAGGATTACTTTCAGCATTAGTAACCTCAGGAGCTTTAGCTGCTACAACAGCAGCAACCGCATCCGCAATTACATTAGGTGTAGGAGCAATAGCAGTAATAGCAGGTATTGCTTCAATTATGGGAGCCGTTAATTCTGCAAAATCTAATGCAAAACAAGTAAATGATGGGGTTATTAGCCCTACCGGAGGAATGCTAGTATCAGGACCTGAAGGATCTATCCAATTAAATAAAAAAGATAGCATCATTGCTGGAACTAATTTAGGTGGTGGAGGTAATGGTAATGGAGGAAACTCATCCGCTGAAATGCGTGAATTAAAAAATATGGTAGCTGCTATCGCAAATAGACCAATCAATGTATCAATTGATGGTAAAAAAGTAATTGAAGCTACAACAGGTGCACAACCAAATACTACAGGAGACGAAAGCAGAAAAAATAGCTATCGAATTTCATAACACTTAATATTTATAATAAAATAAATTAATATGGGACTATTAGACAAATTAACTACACAAGGATCAAATTTAAGTTACAATGATGGGACAAACCCATCTGTAAACCCGTTGGCTACCCAACAATCCAAACTCCACTCAGATGGAACCCCTGGATATTCATTAAATGGTGCCTTTTTAAATCAGGTATCAAATCAAATGAATACGTACCAAGATGGGCAAACCAACCCACTTCCATTACCTTCACAATTGGATTTAAATGGTGCTACTCCAACACAATACGTTTTAAATGCTCCTGAAGTTGGTGGATCAACTTTAAATAATAACTTTACTGCTACACCTTTTGGATAATATTTAATTTTATTAAATTATGCCTTTAATATCCGCAACCAGTCCAACTCTAACAACTAATCTTTCACCTGCAAATAAGCTAGGTATTAAAGAAAGATTAATTCAAAATGGATCTGCTTTTAGTTATAGTGATGGAAATGATCCATCATTCAATAAACTAGCAGGTGATGGTAACACTAATAGAAATTATTCATTACATTATGATTCTTCTACAGAAGTATCAAACGGATATTCAGTAACAGGAAATAATTTTTCTACTATTAATTCATATTACCAAGATTATGTAGATGGAAAAAATACCCCACTTCCGGAGCCAACAGATTTGGATATAAATGACCCTGTAACAGCTGATCCTAAATATAAACCAAAGTACAATTCATTATCTGGAAAAGGATATGTAAACCAATTTTAATTTAATAACATTATGGGTTCTTTTCTTGTTACATTATTAACTGATCCTGGAGGATTTAAATTCTATAAGGATAATCAAAAGGGGGTTACAAACATTAATAATGTAAATCCAAGAGAAATCCCTTTTGGAAATGATAGACCTGGAGGAGGAAGTAGCAATCAACCCTATATTAAAAAAGGATTGATTAACGCCTCTTTAAATCCAACACTATACAACGATTTTATACTAAGAGGTGGAATTTTAGCCCCTTTATCGGCAGCTGAAGATGTTGTTCGTTTAACAAAGTATTTTGCAGATATTAAAAATCCAAAAGGATTATTATTTGCTGTAAAACAAAATTTATTATCTCGTACGGGAACCAAAACCGAATCATCTAAAGGTATTGGATATGCTGGGGGAGCTTTAAATGAAGGAGTATATAATCCTTTATCCACATTAGCAGAAGCAGGTATTGTATTTGCTGGAGGTCATTTAAATAAACAAGGTATTGACCCTACAGGTTTAATCCCTGGATTAGGGATTATTACATATCAAGACGCTATTAAACAAAACCAATTTAATAGATCACCTAAACTACAATTAGAAAATAATAGACTACTGAGTTTAACTAGTGCTATTATCAATAATAAAGGTGTAGGTCTTAGTTATGTTAAAGGATATAGTTTAAATGCTCCTGGAAATGATGTATTACTTTCTTATACTGGAGGAGCTGGATCAGATTTAGGAGTTGGAAACACTAATATTAAATTTGCTACAAGCAATAACAATACTGTTTTAAAATCCATATTAAACGTATCATCAAATGTTAGCGTATCTGGGCTAGATAAAACCCAAACATCATTATTTAGTACTTGGGATTTTAAACAACTTTCCGAAACATCTTTAAATTTAGATGCTACTACGGCTGATGACTTTAGACTCAAATTAAATCCTGATGCTGAAGGTCCTCAAAACACATTTCTAGCAGCCACCTCAGGATATAAAGACTCTAATAATATTGAAGTTAAATTTGGATTAGGAAGTCCGGGAAGTAGAAACAGAAATAGATCAAATTATCAACAAGGAAGTATTATCCAAGGTCAAACAGCATCAGAGCCATTAGATAAAGTAAACGCTTATCCAATATATAAATCCGAATTTAAAGATAAATCTAGATATTCATCGGAAGATGATTTAAAGGATATGGTTGAATTCTCCATAGCTATATTAAATAATGATGATCAAAACCCATCTATATATGATAAGGATGATAATGTAATTGGAACCAAATCAAATTTTTCTTATAGAAAATATATGCATTTTAGATCTTTCATTGACAATATTTCAGACGCTTATACTGCGGACTGGAGTGGAATCAATTATATGGGTCGTGCTGAAAAACTATACAAATATAAAGGATTTGACAGAAAAATGTCACTTGCATTTACTGTTGTTGCTCAATCTATGAATGAGTTGACGGTAATGTATGATAAATTAAATTTCCTTGCTTCTTCACTTGCTCCTGAATATCTAGATAGCTTAACCTCAGGTTACATGACTGGAAATATAGCATATATTACTTTAGGAGATTATATAAATGATCAACCGGGTATTATAACATCATTAACTTTTGACATTCCTGAAGATTCTCCATGGGAAATTGAAAGAAACCAAGGTTCTCGTAGACAACTACCTCATATGATTAAAGTTTCCCTTGAATTTACTCCAATCCACAAATTTAGACCATCTAAACAAACATGGACAAATGATTTCTCCATCTCCGGAGAAGGAATATCTACAAGTGTACTTTTAGAAGACCCAGGAAATCAAAGATATATAGACCCGAACAATACATACAACGCGTCTAATGATCGAAAAATCCCATATTTAGAACCTGGACCTATCCCATTAAAAGGTAATCCAAACCAAAACCTAATTACAAACCCAGATTTTGTTCCACCACAAACATCAAACAACTTTAATGATTTTACACAAAATAACATAACTCAAGGATAATGTCTAGATATTCGCAAACAACAATATTAAAATCTGTCCAAGATCAAAAAAGAAGATATGCAAATATAAAATATCCTCAAATTGCCCTTGATCCCCAAGATGTCTATGTGTATACTACACAAGGTGATAGATATGATGTTTTAGCATTAAGATTTTATAAAGACTCAAGCTTGTGGTGGGTTATTAACCGTGCAAATCCAAATCAAGACTCAGCATCTTTATACCCAACCGTTGGATCTCAACTTAGAATTCCATCACCTTATGGATTATCCGCTATATTAGCGCAATATGATAATTTAAATTAAATATTATAATGTTATGGCAATAATAGGAGAAGAATTAGAGGATTATGTAATAGATCAAATTAATCTTAGGCAATCACTTCATGGAAGTGGTGTAAATACTGAAATTAGAAGCGATAATCAATTAAATGTTTTAAATTCTAATACATCATGGATTAAATTAGCTTCTGGTGTTTCAATCGATAAAGATATAAGATTATCTGAAATAGGTTTAAACCAAACAGAAATTGAAGTTAGTAGAAAAATGGGATTGGCTAAAAATAATATTCTATTTGGTGGAACTGCTAAACTATCTTCAACCACAGTTCATAATGAAAAAACAGGAGAGGATAAAACATATAATAAACTCCAACAACGTGATGGATTTTTACCACGTGACCCTAACAGTTCATACACATATGATAGCCAATTTGGATTCTCTCCAATGCCAGGTATTGAAAGTGCTGATATAAAAACATTGAATAGAGGCTCACTTAAAAAAGCAACGGTTAAATTAAGAGCGAATGACCGAAAACAATTTGGAATTATTGATTTGCTTTATATGCGTTTAGGATATACTGTATTACTTGAATGGGGAAATAGTTTATACATTGATAACAAACGTCGTTCTAAAACAGTATTACGTAATACTTTAGTTGAAGAATTTTTCTTTACAAAAGAAGGAAAAGGCTCATACCTTGATATTCTCCCTAAAATAGAAGCCAAAAGAGATAAATACTCAGGAAATTATGATGGTCTCTTAGGTAAGGTATCTAACTTTAGCTGGACATTTAATCCTGATGGGACATATGATATTGAATTAACTATTATTAGTTTAGGAGATGTAATCGAATCACTCAAAACCAACTTATCTATAGACCAGGGCACATTGACTTTCCTTAAAAATACAGGAAACCTTAACCCAACACCAACCACTGATGAAACACCACCCACACCCGATGTTTTAGAAGAAAATAAATCTTCAAATGCTATATCTTCAATGTTATATATTTGGAAGTATTTAAATAATAGTACACCCCGAGGAAAAACTATTTGGATAGGAACAAGTGAAAAGCCCCCAAAACAATATGTAGTAGGAAGTTTTTTAGTTCCAACTCAAGAAGGATATGTTTCATCTGAAGTAGCTTCAGAAACAATAAATGTTGAATTTGTAATTAAATATGTAACTAAAGAAGAACGTCAAGCTGAAATAGACCGTAATCAAGAAACAGTTCAAAGAGTTGAAGAAAATACTGGATATAGAATAGATAGCAAATTTTAAAACCATGGCAGAATTTAGACAATCAATTTTATACCAAAATACCCAATGGGATGATGATCAAAAAGCAATGAAGGCTCAACAAAAAGTATTTATTGCCCAAATTAAAAAAGATAATCCTGGAGCAAAGATAATACAATCATCATATAAAAAAATTAAAGGGGGGGCAAAAACCGAAATTGATAACCCAATAGAAAATGCCGATGAGTCCACAGCATTCCGTTTAGAATCAAAGGAAAAACAATTTTATCTTAAATTTGGATATTTACTAGAATATATTGCTGAAAATATTTTACCTAGAATAAAAATAGGAGAAATTCATGATGATAATCCTTCTATATTTAAAATAGATTATAGTGAATGGAGCAATCACATGTATTCATTTCCAAACCAAATTTCATTAGATCCAAGAGTATGTCTTGTTAGAAATAGTAACTTTAATAGTGGGAGAGGAAATACACAAATTCTTCAACAGTTATCAATTTTTAGAGAAGCAGATAATGGTGAAAGTAATGCTAGTGCTAATGCTGCATATCCAATGAATATCTATTTGAATTTTAACTTTTTAATAGAATGTTTAAAAGCAGATGATAGAGGAGACGTTAACGTATTTGAATTCCTCTCAGCAATATGTACTGGATTAAATAAAGCATTAGGTGGAATCAACAATCTAGAACCTATAATAGATGAAGAATCCAACACACTTAAAATTATTGACACAACCCCCATCCCAGGATATTCAAATAAACCACGAGAAAAACCATATACTCTTCAATTATATGGGTATGATAGAATAGGAACTAATTATATTTCGAATTTCGTAAGAAATATTGATTTAAAAACCTCTATTACCCCTGAATTTGCAACTATGATTACTGTGGGTGCAACCGCCGGAGGGTATGTTAAAGGAACCGAAGCAACAGCATTTTCAAAATGGAATTTTGGATTAATTGATCGTTATAAAGAAGAATTTACACCAGGAAATCTATCATCAGTTAAAAAATCTAATACAGAAGATGAGGCTGAAGTAACTTATGTTAATGAATTTCTTGTAGGAGGATATGTTACCCGTTATGGAATCACTAGTTTAACAGGAGATTTTAATTTAAGTCCCGATGCTATAGAACGTAATATATCTATTGTAACAGAATATTACAAATATATAATTGCAAAAGAATCCCTAAATCAAGACACTTCTGGAGGAACAATTGGATTTATTCCATTTAAATTAGGAATTACTTTAGATGGTATCTCGGGTATAAAAATATACAACAAACTTGAAGTTAATACAGAATTTTTACCTAAAGCATATGGTAAAACAGTTGACTTAATTGTAACAGGAGTATCCCATAATCTAGCAGGTAATGATTGGCAGACCCAAATTGAAACTACTGTTATACCAAAAACAGGAAAACAATCAGTTTTAACCATCCCAACAAATGTAATCCAAGAATCAGTCCAAAATGTCCAATCAAGCAAAAAACCGGCTAGATGGCCTTATTATTCTGATTCTGATGCAGTTCCATTAGATATTGAATCTCCATCAAAAGGAACACCTCCAAATTCTAATGCTTCTGTATCTTTCTCAGGAGCTATTAAGACAGAATATTATCCGGTATTAAAATCTATAAATGGAAAAACTAAGGGACTTAAATTGTTAGCACTAGTTATGTCCCAAAAAGAAGGATTTTACCCTGGTTCTAGAAGCTATAGAACCAATAACCCCGGAAATATAGGTAATACTGATTCTGGAGCAAATTCAAAATTAAAAGATCTTAAAACGGGTATTGAAAAACAATTAACTTACCTTTATGGGGTTGCCCAAGGAACTAATAGCAATTACCCTTTAAATGCTATAAAAGATATTGAACCTTATTATTCCCCAGAAATTGATAAAAACCAAAAAAATTATAATCTTACCCCATACCTCCCAGGATATAAATTTAAATATACAGGAACATTAGAACAATTTGTTAAAATATATTCTACTGGAGCTAGAGGAGGAAATTCATATTTATCAATAATAATATCTTTCTTTAGAAAAAATGGATTTAGTAATGTTACCGAAAAAACTAAATTAGCAGATTTAATAAAATTAAACAATTCGGACCCTATTATTCTATAAAATGTATTACCCAAAATCCCAAATAAAATCCAACATATTTACTAATGGAAATGAATTCGTTTCTTCTACTACTAAGACGGTATATCAAGGATATTATTATGAAATTTCTAATGGAGAAAAATATACAGGTAAAACCCCCCAAGACGGCCCAAACATTCTTTTAACCCCAATATTAGTCCCTTTTAATCCTTCGGAACCCCCTCACCAATCTGATATATCTTTTGAAGATGGTCCTATTATATTATCAAATATTGATTCTCAATATGAACCTATAACTCAATTTACCACTAGATCAATTCCATTATTTAACCCTACATTACCAACTGATCAAGATAAACAAACCGGACAATTCAACAGATACTTCTGTAAAAAGAACAACGAAGTAAAATACCTTGAAATAGACAAAAACACATACCAACAACTACAAAATAAAGACCCCAAAATAGCATCTGATTTATACACT
This sequence comes from uncultured Bacteroidota bacterium, assembly GCA_903825095.1. The sequence goes on from CAIJZF010000229.1 coordinate 36,507, forward strand.
CCTGTTATAGTACTTTGGGTTATCCAAGGTAATCAAACCCAAGTTTACAACTCAAATAAAGCAACAGTACAATCCATCGAAACAAATGCTAAATGGAACGGCTTCCCCCAATACTTTCAGGAAAAATATTTAAAATATTACTTGGGATCCTAAAATATTGTTTGTATCTTTAGAGCATGTATTGGCTCATAGAAGATATTGAACATATAGAAACAATTTGTCGCATTAAGCATCAAGAGGCTTATGTTGACATTATTCCATGTTCACCTACACTCCACCCATTTGAAAACGAAGTATGTGCTATCTATATTAGACCAAAAAATGATACAAAAGGATATATCATTGCTATAAACCATAGCGAAACAATAAACTTTGATTTAGAGGTAATAGAAAGAGTATTAAACAGTATTGAAACTATTTATGTAAGGGATAGAAAGGAATTTTTACATTACTTCCCTATCAAGCATTGTTACCAACCATCACCCTCCCCCCATACGTATATACCTCAATTAACACAAGCTCACACACAATTATACAGCAGGTATCCGGAGATACAAAATCTAAACACAATTGTACCGATAGTAAAACACTATGAGGTATGTGAGCAAAACCATGCTAAATTCAATACCATAAGAATGAACTCGTTCTACCAAAAGGCAGATTTGGTGTTCAATCAACTCGAACGAGCGGGTATAAAAGTGGACCAAACCAAATTCGAGCAGTACTTCGACAAAGAATCAAACGAGTTTATATACACGCAATATAACCTAAATACATTAACAACACGCCCTTCAAACGCATTTGGAGGCATTAATTTTTCAGCTTTAGATAAAAACAATGGAGAACGAGAATGTTTTATACCGCGCAATGATTCGTTTATCGAAATGGACATTAGTGCTTATCACCCTACCCTTTTGGCTAACCTACTTGATTACACTTTCGATAGCCTTGATATCCATGGTAGTTTTGCTAAAATGTATGGAGTGGATTACGCCAAAGCAAAAGAGATCACGTTTAAACAAATTTATGGAGGAATTTGGAAGGAGTATAGGGAACTTGAATTTTTCCAAAAAGTAGCAGCATATACGGACGATTTATGGGAATCATTTAATCATGTGGGATACATTAAATGTCCCATTTCATATCATAAGTTTTATTTCAACGAACTGGAAAATATGAATCCACAAAAGTTGTTAAATTACGTGTTACAAAACTTGGAGACCGCAAATAATGTTAATATATTATATGATATATTTAAAGTATTACGAGGGAAAAATACTAAACTTGTACTGTATGTATATGATTCGTTTTTATTTGATTATGATAAAAGTGAGCCAGATGTGATTCTTAAAATATTAGGAATATTTAACAAATATAATTTACAAGTAAAAACCAAAAAAGGCACAAACTACGCCGATATAAAATAAAAGTTATGTACAACACTCTTGAACAACCTCGTCATATGTATGATCAATACGATTATGATTCTACATTTGAAACTCTATTAATGAATAACAGACTGTTTTGTACTTTTACTGCTTTGGCGGATTTAGAGGCGTTGGTGAGTGAATTATCAAACCGTTATGTAATCATGTATGACAAAATGTTTGTGTTACATATTAAAAGCAACAACGAATATGTTGTTACTTACAATGTAGATCAAGGAAATGTAACTGACATTCCCGAAAATACCATCCTGGTACATAGAAAAAAAGAATCAAATACACTCTACACAATCAACGCTTTAAACGAATTAATTAAAAGATTAAACGGTGGAGTAGTTGATACACATTTCCCAGTGAATTGGCAACATTATAAAAATTGTATATTGTTGACCCAACACAATGAAATCAAGCAACTTAATACAAAGATTTTCAAGATCGTTGAATTATAGTTGGTTTAGCAAATAAAGGTTATTATATTAAAGTTGTAAACAAATAAAATAGTTATATATGAATCTAGATGCAATCAAGAAGAAACTTGAGTCTATGCAGTCTAAACCTTCAACAGGTGGTGGCTCAGCCAATCAGACAAAGCGATTTAAACCGCAGATTGGAAAACAAACGGTACGTGTTGTTCCGTTCAAATACAACAAAGAATTCCCGTTCACGGAAATGAAATTCTACTACGGTATTGGTAGTAAAAAAGTAATTGCTTCTCCATTAAACTGGGGTGAGAAAGATCCAATTGCTGAGTTTGCAAAACAATTGCGTGGTACAAATGACAAAGAAAACTGGCGTTTGGCTAAGAAATTAGACCCGAAAGTTCGTATCTTTGCTCCTGTAATCGTTCGCGGACAAGAATCTGAAGGAGTTCATATGTGGGAGTTTGGTAAAGAAATTTACGAAGCGTTCTTGCAAATGGCAGCCGATGAGGAAGTAGGCGACTTTACAGACATCATGACTGGTCGTGATATCAAATTGGTTACAGTAGGACCTGAATCAACTGGAACTGTCTACAACAAGACAACAATTCAACCATCTATGAAAACATCTGTTTTATCTGAAGATGATAAAGAATTGGAATTGTGGTTAGAAGATCAAGTTAATCCAAAAGAGTCTTACAAAATGTTACCGTTTGATGAGATTAAAGGTGCACTTCAAGAATGGTTAAATCCTGAAGAAGCAGCAGAGGAAGAATTTCCTGCAGATGGTTTACTAACAGTAGAGGAAAAACCACAATCAAATTATAGTCTATCAACTAAACCGGCGGCTAAAAAATCAAAAGCAGATTCATTTGACGAATTGTTTGATGATGAAGACGACGATCTACCATTTTAATTAGACTATGGCTAAATCGAGAAAATCGCTAACAGAGGCGGCGGACAGAGAACTGAAAACCGCCTTTAGTTTAGATAAGTTTAAGGCAAATAAGGGTTTAGCGTCAAATGTTAAATTCAAGGATCAAAAGTGGATTCCGTTTTCACCTGCTTTGCAAGAAGCGTTATCTATTCCTGGTATTCCTATGGGTCACAATTCAATGGTTCGAGGAAAATCAAACACAGGAAAATCTACTATGACCATTGAGGTAGCAGTTAATGCCCAAAAAATGGGAATCTTGCCTGTACTAATTGTTACAGAGATGAAACACGATTGGAATCACTGGAAAACTATGGGATTCGAAATGGATGATGTGGTTGATGAAGAAACTGGTGAAATTTTAGATCAAACTGGATTCTTTATTTATCGAGATAGAAGCTCATTAAATTCAATTGAAGATATTGCAGCGTTTATTATTGATCTATTAACTGAACAGAAGAAAGGTAATCTCCCATACGACTTGTTATTCATTTGGGATTCAGTTGGTTCAATTCCTTGTGATATGTCTATCAATCAAGGGAAAAACAACCCAATGTGGAATGCAGGAGCTATCGCAACTCAATTCGGTAACTTTATCAATCAACAGATTGTAATGTCTCGTAAGGAAAGCTCAAAATTCACGAATACTCTGTTTATTGTAAACAAAGTAGGTGTTGCTCCGGCTTTAACTCCAATGTCACAACCTAGAATGACAAACAAAGGTGGAGATACGTTTTATTACGATGTTTCATTATGTTTAACATTTGGTAATGTCACAAACGCTGGTACTTCTAAAATTAATGCTGTTAAAGACAAGAAGAAAGTCGAGTTTGCATTACGTACCAAAATTGCTTGTGATAAAAACCACATCAATGGAATTACTACAATGGGTACAATTGTTTCTACAGTACATGGTTTCATTAAAGATGATCCAAATGTTATTAAGAAATACAAAGATGCTCATGTAAGTGAATGGGCCGATATTTTAGGACAAGGTACATATTCTGTACAAGAAGACAATTCTGAATGGGACGAGAAAGCCCCAACACCAGATTTATTTGATAACGAAGATTAATATGAAAAAAGACCTCTTAAACCTCTTAGACAACATACAAGAACACGGGGATGAAACCCCCCAATCGGAGCGCTATTTGCTTATCGATGGACTCAATCTTTTCTTTAGAAATTTTAGTGCGATTAACGCCGTTAACTCAAACGGAGTCCATATTGGAGGTTTAGGAGGATTTTTTCGATCTTTGGGAGCTTTAATTCGCACCATTCAACCCACACAAGTTTACGTGGTGTTTGATGGTGTGGGTTCCTCCAATAATAGAAAAAACATTATTCCCGAATACAAATCAAACCGAAATGTATCTCGAGTAACTAAACATGAATTGTTTGATAATTTGGAAGAAGAAGACGATTCCAAAGTAGATCAAATCGTTCGCATCATCCAATACTTAAAAACGTTACCTGTTAAAACAGTATCGTTACCTAGAGTAGAAGCAGATGATATTATCGCTTATTTAAGTAATACATTGCTTACAAAACCTGAAGACAGAGCATTTATAGTATCCAGTGATAAAGATTATTTACAGTTGATAAGCGATCAAGTAATTGTTTATCGTCCAATTGAAAGAGAATATTACACAACAGATACTGTAAAAGAAAAATTCAATGTAACACCCCATAACTTCTTACTTTACAAGTTGTTGATGGGTGATAGCTCTGATGGTGTAACAGGTATTAAAGGGTTAGGGGCTAAAGGATTATTCAAGAAGTTCCCCGAACTATCAACAAGAGATCTATCATTTGATGATTTGATCGACATTGCTGAAGCAAAATTAAAAGAACATGTAGTTTACGCAAGAGTATTACATGATGTGCCTTTGCTAGAAGACAAATACAGAGTTATGGACTTATCTAATCCAATGATGGATGATAAAGATAAGATGTTTATAGACAAGTTTGTTGAAGAAACACGTCTAAACTTTCTCCCACACACATTCGTTGAAATGTGTAATGAAGATCAACTTGGAAACTTAATTCGAAATACTGAATTCTGGGTTCAAGATATTTTCAAAGAATTGTTGGAAAACCAGCAATAAGTTATTATATTTAAATAAAAGTTATAAAAATGACGTTATCCTCAATTGATGAATATGGACCATCGTTCCAGATGAAAGTGATATCTTCTTTACTAACACATAAAGAATTTTTACAAAACATAAACGATGTACTAAGTGATGAATATTTTAGTAACCCAGCACACAAATGGGTTATAAATCAAATCATCCAATACTATGAAAGTTATCATACAACAATTTCCATGGATATCTTAAAGGTGGAAATGAAAAAATTGGACAATGAAGTACTTAAAGTATCTGTTAAAGAGCAATTACGAGAAGCATATAAAGCAGATATTGAAGATTTAGAATATGTTCAAGGTGAGTTTTCTACGTTTTGTAAAAATCAACAATTGAAAAAAGCACTATTGAATAGTGTAGATTTGTTAAAAGCTGGAGACTATGACTCAATCAAATATATGATTGAATCAGCAATGAAAGCAGGACAAGACAAAAATATTGGCCACGAATATAAAAAAGATACTGAATCACGTTACCGTGAAGATCATAGAACCATTGTACCTACACCATGGGATCAAATTAATGAATTAATTCAAGGTGGTTTAGGTAATGGAGATTTAGGATTGATTTTTGGTAATCCTGGAGGAGGTAAGTCATGGACTTTAGTTGCCTTAGGTGGACATGCTGTTAAAATGGGTTACAATGTTATCCACTATACTTTAGAGTTAAGTGAATCATATACTGGAAGACGATATGACGCTTTCTTTACGGGCACATCAGTAGATCAATTAGAAAAACATAAAGCAGAAGTAGAAGCTTTAACAGCTGACCTACCAGGTGAATTAATTATTCGCGAGTATCCTATGGGAAAAACCACAATCAATACCATAGAATCCCACATTAAAAAGGTAATTGATCTAGGAATTCAACCAGATCTTATCTTGATAGATTATATTGATCTACTTTCAACAAGAAAAAGAAATGTTGACCGTAAGGGAGAGATTGATGATATTTATACAAGCACGAAAGGATTAGCTCGCGAATTAAACATACCAATTTGGTCAGTTTCGCAAGTAAATCGCGCAGGAGCCAAAGATGATATTATTGAGGGCGATAAAGCGGCGGGATCATATGATAAAATGATGATTACCGATTTATCACTTTCATTATCAAGAAAGAAAGAAGATAAAGTTAACGGAACCGGAAGGCTCCATATTATGAAAAACAGATATGGAATGGATGGGTTGACTTTTCAAGTAGATGTTAACACATCAAATGGTCACATTTCGATTGGAGACCATTATGATGAAGAAGCAGATACAGTTGCACCTAAAAAACAACAGTCGAATGACTTTGATAATTTAGATATAAAAATGTTAAGTAATAAATTTTTTGAATTAAACGCATGATAACAGAACTTAGACCTCATTACAAACCATTCGAATATCAAACAGCATTCGAGTTTTATAAAGAACAACACAGAGCCCACTGGTTAGCAGATGAAGTTCCATTATCATCAGATTTAAACGACTGGAAACTTAAATTAAGTGAATCAGAAAAAAATCTAATCGGTAATATCTTGAAATCATTTGCTCAAACTGAGACGTATGTCAACGATTATTGGGCTACAAAGGTAGCGGTATGGTTCCCTAAACATGAAATCAAAGCTATGGCGTGTGCATTCGCTGATTTCGAATCAATACATGCTGAGGCTTATGCTCGTTTAAATGAAGAACTTGGGTTAGATAATTTTGAAGCATTCATGGAAGATAAAGAAGCAAAAGCTAAAATCGATCGTCTAGTTGAATTGCCTGGAGATACATTACGTGAAAAAGCACTTTCATTAGCTATATTCTCTGCATTTACTGAAGGTGTAAATCTATTCTCTTCATTTGCTATTTTGATGTCTTTCCAATTACGTAACTTGATGAAAGGTACAGGTCAGGTGGTAGAATGGAGCGTACGTGATGAATCATTACACTCAAAAGCTGGATGTTGGCTATTCAGAACAATGATAGAGGAAATGCCTGAATTACAAGATGGAATGGAAGCTCAAATTTATTCAGCTTGTGACTTATCAGTTAAATTAGAATTTGATTTTATTGACAAAGCATTTGAAATGGGTGAAATTGAAGGGTTAAACATAAACCAATTAAAAAACTTCATTAAAGAACGTGCTAATCAAAAATTAATAGAATTAGGTTATAATCCTTTATACAACGATATTGATCCAAATCTTTTGAAATCAATGGAATGGTTCGGACATTTAACAAGTGGTAAAACACATCAAGATTTCTTCGCAGGAAGAGTAACAGATTATTCAAAATCAACCGCTGATTGGAGCGACTTATAAAAACAACAAATGAGCAAATTAAACGTAGACACAAGTGATTGGGTCAAAGGAAAGAACTACCCTGAATGGTTAGACGAAATTGGAAAATCTATTATATCACAGGGTTATCTTTTACCCCATGAGGATATGTTTAAAGCATTCCATAGAGTATCAAAAGCATCATCTCGTAGACTAAAGCGTAAAGATCTTCAACCATTCTTTTTTGAAGCAATGGAGAAAAATTGGTTGTGTCTTGCATCTCCTGTTTTATCAAATTTAGGTACTGAACGTGGTATGCCAATTTCATGTTTTGGAATTGATACAGACGATTCAATTGAAGGAATTGCAATGGCTAATTCTGAATTGATGCGTTTATCATCTCAAGGAGGAGGTGTTGGTATTGGTGTATCTCGAATTAGAGGTAGAGGTAAAGAAATTTCTGGAAACGGGACATCTGAGGGTGTAGTTCCATGGGCTAAAATTTATGATTCAACTATTCTAGCAACCAACCAAGGTTCAGTTAGACGAGGAGCAGCTTCAGTTAACTTACATATCAATCATCCAGATATTGAAGAATTTTTAATGATTCGTCGACCAAAAGGAGATGTTAACCGCCAATGTTTGAATTTACACCAATGTGTAGTTATTGATGATGATTTCATGAACAAATTAGAGGATAAAGAACCACGTGCTTTACGTTTGTGGGGAGAAATTCTTAAAACACGTTTGGAAACAGGTGAACCTTATATCATGTTTGAAGATAACGTAAACAACAACAATCCTCAAGCATATAAAAACAATAATTTGCATGTTTCAATGACAAATATTTGTTCTGAAATTGCACTTTATACAGATCCATTACATTCATTTATATGTTGTTTATCTTCATTGAATTTGGCACGTTGGGACGAATGGAAAGACTATAAGTTTGAAAATGGTATGACTTTACCTGAATTGACATGTTGGTTCTTAGAGGGTGTATTACAAGAATTTATTGACCGTTCTAAAAATGTTAAATTCATGGAAAACACTTACCGCTCAGCACTTAAAGGTAGAGCAATTGGTATTGGTGTTTTAGGATGGCATACGTTTTTACAAGAAAAAGGTATCCCGTTTGCAGGTTTACAAGCAAATTCATACACTCGAATCATGTCTCAATTTATTGAGGAAGGAGCATTAAAAGCATCTCGTGATCAAGCAAAAGAATATGGCGAACCAGAATGGTGTAAAGGAACAGGTTTAAGACATACCCATCACCAAGCAATTGCACCAACAGTATCAAATGCTAATATTTCAGGTGGTGTTTCACCTTCAATTGAACCAATCCCTGCAAATGTATTTAACTTGAAAACAGCTAAAGGTACATTTATCAAGAAAAATCCAACATTGGAGCGTTTACTTAAATCTAAAGGATATAACATTGATAGTATTTGGGAACAAATTGCTAAAGATAAAGGATCTGTAATGGGATTACCTGATCATATTTTATCTGCTGAGGAAAAAGAAGTATTCTTGACGTTTAAAGAAATTAACCCATACGAAATTGTTCGTCAAAATGGTATTCGTCAAAAATATATTGATCAAGCTATTTCATTAAACTTAACATTTGATCCATCTGATTCTCCAAAATATATTAGTGAAGTACACAAATTGGCTTGGAGAGAAGGTATTAAAACTTTATACTATTGTCGTAGCGAAAGTATCTTAAGAGGAGATAACATTTCAAGAAATGACGTCTGCGTTTCTTGTGAGGGATAAAAGGTACTCTATATGTATAAACAGTAATAGGTTTTTCTCAATTGTTTTATTTATTGTTAAACAAAACTAAACAACAAATGAAAAACCTTTTATTGTCCTTGTTACTTGTAATTGTAACATTTAATGTGTTTTCCCAAGCACCTAATGCACCCGGATCCGGCATCTACGCCATAATCCACCCAACCTATCAAGTAGCTCCTACCGCTACAGGTTTTACAACTGCAAATGTAACGTTGCAAAACACCACACTAACGAAATTTACAGCAACTCAATTTCGTGTGTTTTATGACAAAATTGCATTTACAAATGCTACAGTTGCTCTAATTGGTTCTACAACCAACTTGGACATGCAATATGTAGTTAATGCAGCTAATGGTTACATTACTATTACGCTTGTTTACACAGGTGCTTCTGCTTCCTATACTTTAGCTGGAGGTGAAAGATTTGCAGTTACATTTACACATGCTGCTCCTGCGATATTCAACAACTTAGCTTCAATTTCCAACTTAACTTGGACTGGTACTGCAACGTTCCAACAATATGCTGCTAAACAAAATGGTATTGATACTACTTTAACATTATATAGCTACGGTGGTCAATTTATTTTACCTACATTTACATTTGCAGGTACATTTACAAACACAACAGGTACTCCTGCTAAACAATTACCATTAGCACTACAAACTCGTCCTGCAGGTGGTTCAACTTGGACACAACATTCAGCTTATTCAACTGATTTAAGTGGTAACTTTACATTTACTGTTAATTTAGATACAACTTACTGGGATGTACGTTTAGCAATCCAAGGTGATACAATGGGGATTGGAAATGCTATTTCAGCAACCGATGCACAATTAATCAATCAATGGGTATTAGGAAACAGCACAATGTCAGGATTTGATTACTACACAGCAGATATAAACGAATCAGATAACGTAACAATTACAGATGCTTATGGTGTATTTGCTAAAGTATCAGGTAACTTTACAGTATGGCCAAACAACGTTAAAAACGTTAAATTCTTTACAGCAACAGAATACGCTACAATTAATAACTCGGCTACCAATTACACATCAACAATTGCAGGTACTACCAACTTTACATACGAAATCATAGCTGGACAACCTTCAACAGTAACATATTATGTTTGTGTACCTGGTGATGCGAATGGAACAGGATATCATATGGCTCGTCAAACACCAATTGAAATCTTAATTGATCCAATCCCTGGAATTGAAAACCAAATCTACAACGTAATTGACAATACAGTAGAATATGATTTTCCAACTTCAACTATTGAAGTAAATGTACCTCATTTATCTGTACAAGCAGGTAATTTAGTAAATATTCCTGTAAAAGTATTTACAAATGGACAAGAATTGAATTCATTGCAATTTGGATTGAAATACGATCCAACAGTACTTGAATTTAAAAATGCTTACTCTACTTCAAACGTAATGAAATGGTTAACATATATTAACCTAAATAACGACGAAGTTAATTGGGGTGGGTACGATGCAACAAATAACTTAAATCCAATACAAGATGGTGATGAAGTAATGACATTGCAATTTTTAGCTAAACAACCACAAAACGAGTGGTTAGAAAGCCCACTTTACACAACTGATAAATTTGCAGGAGCTATTAATTCAAAAGATCTTGAAATTACACCTACAAATGGAATTTTACAAGTACTTAAATCAATTGGAGGTAAAGTAATTGCTCCAAATACAATTGAAATTAATCCAAACCCCGTATTAAGTGAGGTTGCAATTACATTTAACGTAACTTCAACTACAGAAGCTCATTTAGCGATTTATGATTTGCAAGGTAGAAAAGTTGTTACAATATTGAACGGACAATTGCCAGCAGGACAATTCACGTATGTAAAAGATTTAGGTAAATTAGCTCAAGGAATGTACGTAGTTAATTTATCCCTAGATAACGAAAACCCAATAAATACAAAGTTAATTAAACAATAATTTATGTCAGAAGAAACAAACGACGGCACTTTCACAGGCCTTAAAAAAACAATCATTGGAACACTTACTACAGTTATTGCAGGTGGTGGAACTTGGTTAGGAGTAACTTTATTCGGTGGAGGACACGATGAAGAGCCCAAAGAAGAAACTAAAACAGAACAACCCGCAGCTGCTCCGGTAATTGTAAACGTTCAACAATCCCAAGAAAACAAACAAAAAGTTGAAAATGGTGGTGGAACAGTAATTCGTGAGCGAGTAATTGAAAAACCAGCTCAACCAGCTGCACCTGTACAAAAACCTCAAGAGGAATCATGGTAAAATTTTTATTTATATTATTGACGCTAGGGCTGTTTTCTTGTAAAACAGCTCAAGCTCAAGGTGGTATAGGTACTGTTAAAACAGAACAATATCAAGCAGATTTTGAAAAGAAACAATCACTTGATGTTGTATCCGATTATGATGGTTCAATTCAAGTTCCTATCCAATTGCTTAAAATTGGTATAAACGAGGAATTATATGAAATGTATCCTGAACTTAAAGACAAACGTGTTGGTTTAGGTGTAACAAACATTGTAATCGAATATCTTGAATATACTAATCGATTCACATTCACTGAGGAAAAAGAAGATATCAAACAACGTATGATTGCCCAAGATAAAGCATCTGATAAGGGTATTTCATCAAACAAAATTGAAGTAAAAGGGAATGTAGTTCTTGCAAAATACTTCGTTTATATTGAAGTTTATGATTTCAGTGTATCAGAAGACGAGATAGTTAAAATAGATGGTAAACAAACCACTACACAAACTACGCGTTTAGGGTTGCAGATTAAATTCGTAGATGCTGAAACCGGCCAAATCATTGTAGGTTCTGGTTTAGGCGAAGCAAACACGGTAAAAATGTCTTCTATATTAGGAGATATTACCGATGAAGTAAAATTCAATCAATCTACAATTGGAACTTCAACTAAAAAAGCATTAGAAACTGCATCATCCCGAGTTGTATCACGATTAATTAGCAAAGGTGTATTCAAGAATTGAAAAAATACTTGTTTATATTATTCCTGCTGTGTATATTTAATATAGACGCACAGACGTATAATTATAGTTATACTGACCCTTGTACTGGGAATTTAAAAACAATAGTGGTTCCGATAAATGGTAATGTTACTGTTGCATATTACGGTGAATTAGGGTCATTTAACGCAAATGATTTTACAAACGGAAACTTTGAGTCGTGGGCAAGTAACATATTTAACCAATATGGTCAAGATTCCCCATGTTCTCAAATTGTAGGGTTGGGAACTGCGATTAATGTAACACAAAGTACAACTTTAAATGTTATGGGGATTTTAAATTCCCTATCAACAATAGCGAGTTTAACAAGTGGAGCAACAAATATTCTAGGGGGAGCAGTTGGATCAGTATCCAATTCTTCTGGAGACGGAGAAAGTAATAATAACGATAACAATAAAAACAACAATGGAAACAGTAATGTCAGTAACAATTCTAGTAATTCTAGTGGGAGTGGGAGTAGTGTCCCTAATCAGTCTAATCAAAGTTCGCAAACCCAAAGTGGAGGAACACAAGAAGGAAGTGGAACAAGCAGTAGCGAAACTAGTGGAAACCCTGAAGGAAGCAGCAATCCCGGTTCTACCTCATCCCCTGAAGGAAGTGGAGGAAACACCAGTAGCGAAAGTGGAAGTGGTGGAACCGAAAGTGGAGGAACCAGTAGTGATCCCGGTAGTGGAAGCAGTAGTGGAGGAAGCACCAGTGGTACTTCAGGAAACGGTAACGGTGGACAAACCAGTTCGAACCAAGAAGGCTCGCAAACCACGTCAGAAAAAACAGAAGGCAAAACAAATATAACTGCCGGAGCATCAACCACAGTAAAATCATCACCAACTTCTAAAGAGGGAGGTAAACCAAGTGTAGTCGCATCAAGCGACTTCGTTGGTTTCAACTTTAGAAATTCAGACGTTAAACTAGGAGCCAAAGCAACTGGTGGTTACACTGCAATGAAATGGGATGGAAAACGTAGTTGGGGTGTACTAGCAGATTATACATCAGCTTTAAAAGGACCAAACATTACAGGCTTCTATGCTTGGATGAGACCCAAATCAGTAATTTTACTTTCAGGAACTGCCACTATTGGATTTGAAGGAAATAAATCTCTATATGGTACTTTAGCATTTGGACAAATGTTCAAATTTAAAAAAGCACCTACACTCAAGTTAGTCTATATGGCTACAGCCTCATATGGTCAAGTTTATAGAGTATCATTTTTGGGAACAGCAGTAATTGGGGGTGTAATGTATGATATTAAAGTAGGGAAACGCATAGACATTAAACTAATGAATTTAATGGTTTATGCTCCATATGTTTCATACTATAATGATGTTTTATTAAAGTCACCATATGTAATGCTTCCTAGTATTGGAACAAACATAGGTATAACCAAGAAATTCAAATTTAACATAAACGCAGGAGGTGCTTGGGATTTAAAAACAGCAGCTCTAAACTATACAGTAACATGTGGTACAAGAATATTGGTAGGACAATAATATTGCTCATATTATTTTCATGTAACTTGTTTTCCCAAACATTTACATACTCCGGCTACATCAGAAATGCTGATGGTACTGGAGCTGTAAATGTGCCTGTTAAATTATATAAAAGAACCACACCAACACTTACTGGGTTTACATCTCAAAACAATTACAACGGACATTCATATTATCGTTCAACTGGATCTGCTGTGTGGACTACGGCACGTGCTAACTGTGAAGCTATGGGTGGTCACTTAGTTACAGTAACCAGCTCCGCAGAAAACTCTTTTATATTTAATTTATGGCCTAGTGGGTGGATTGGGTTAACTGATGAAGTTACAGAAGGTGTTTGGAGATGGGTAACTGGAGAAACATATTCTTACTCTTCTTGGAATGGAGGAGAACCAAACAATTCAGGAAATGAAGACTATATACAATTTGTTGGAGGAGGTAAGTGGAATGACTTAAATAACTCCAGCTCATTACCTTATGTACTTGAATTTGAATATATAGTAACATATACTGAATGGGTAGTTCAACAAACAACATATACTAATTCCTTAGGATACTATTCATTTTCCCAATCAACTAACCCTTCAGTTGAATGGTATATTCAATTAGATGCCCCTACACCTGTAACATCTCATACTATAACAGATATTAGAGGTGTAACAGACAATATATTAGGTAATACAGTACGAAAAAGTATACATTGGATACAATACGATACAAACAATGATGGGAAAATAAGCGTTTCAGATGCTATTTACATCAATAGAAAACAAAATGCACTAGCAACATACCCATACCCATCTAGAATATTTACTACAACACAATATACATCTTTAACAACAGGTACAACAGATTTACGCTCAACAATTCCGGGTGTAAGTTCAATCACAATCACTTCACCAGTAAGTGGTACCACAACTGGAAACTATTATTTAATCGCTCCGGGATATAAGGGGCAAATAACTTATTAACATGAAACAATTAATATTAGCGTTTATTCTATTACCACTTACATTAGTTGCACAGCAATGTGTCCATGTAGATACCGTGTTTGTAACCGCAAAAGTGAGAGAACTGGGTACACGAGACATTCGTTTTGGTATCAAACAAATTGCTGAAGATGCTTTATCTGAAAAATATTGTTTGGACGAAACCGGGTTACCTATCAAAATTGAAATCTATTATTTTGGTATTCCAAAAAATACCATTCGAGTAATGGGGGTTGAAAGATCAAACGTAATCACTCAAGTTGGAGTGCGTCTATATTACAATAATTGTAAATATGAAGGTATAGGTGAATCCGAAACCGAAATTACAGCAGTTCTAATCGAGGTAAAAGAAGGTACAATACCATTTGAAAAAATGACTGTATCCAATTCCTTAAAAAAAGCCATAAATGAAGCAGTTAGTAAAATTCCTTAGTATATTTTTCCCACTTATACTTTCAGCCCAAATCAAAATAGATGATGTTGGAGATGGATGGAAAAATAAAGTTGAACAAGCTTTAGACATAGTACAAAAGTATGACCCTGAAAAGTATACTCTACTTATGGAAAACTGTGAGCATATCAGTTATTCACTGTTGCCTTTTTCAACAACCGAAAGCGGGACTACAATCTTGATTTCTCAAAAAGAAATTCTAAAAGGAAATATCGACGATATAGCTGCTATTTTAGTTCACGAATCCCTCCACCTATATCTTCTTAAAAACCATATAAAAATGGCGTTTAACGAGGAAGAAATACTGTGCTACACATATGAGCTTGAATTACTTTTTAAAATACCTAATGTAGAACCTTGGCTATTAAGTCATGCAAAGGCTCAAATTGAATTTTACATAAACCCCTAATATTTATAATAAAAGAACGCTTATGAGAAAATTTTTCAATCATCTATTCGATGACAACAATTCAATCAACGAGAAATCCGTTGTTGGATTTATAGCATTTTTTATGCTATGTGTAGCTTTAGTAGTAGATTTAGCTACTGGGGCTTATGGTAAACCATTATTGATCAACAAATTCATTTTTGATGGTTTTATGGTAATTGTATTAGGGTCATTCGGAATTGCTTCCGTTGACAAGTGGATAAATAAAAAAAACGATAACAAAGACGAAGAGTAATGAGTTTAAAAAGTTTACAAGAAAGAGCAGGAGTTGCAGCTGATGGCGCATTTGGTCCTGGAACAATGAAAGCCGGAATGGCGTTATTGAAATTAACACCTGTACGTGCAGCACATTTCTTTGCACAAACATCACATGAAACAGGTGGTTTCAAAGCATTTAGTGAAAACCTTAACTATTCAGCATCAGGTTTGCAAGGTATCTTTGGAAAATATTTCCCTGGTACACTAGAAGAATCTTACGCTCGTAACCCTGAAAAAATTGCTAACCGCGTTTACGCTAGCAGAATGGGTAACGGAGATGAAGCATCAGGTGATGGATGGAAATACAGAGGTCGTGGTGCATTACAATTGACTGGTAAAGCTAATTATGAGGCATTTGCAAAGTATTTAGGTACAAACGAAGTTGTAACAAACCCAGACCTAGTTGCTACAAAATATGCTTTCGAATCAGCAATGTTCTTCTTTGAAAGAAACAAATTGTGGGAAATCTGTGATAAAGGAATCAACGATGCTGCTATTTTAGCATTGACAAAACGTATCAACGGAGGTACTCATGGTTTGGACGATAGAATGGCTAAAACCAAAAAATACTGGGAATACGTAAAATAATTGTTTTCTCTAGAAATAATTGGAGCCCCATTTAGGGGCTCTTTTTTTCCTTATATACTCCCAATATTTATAAGCCGATATGGAGAAGTTTTTAAAAAATCAACAGATACCCCTTACACAGGTAATAGACCCAAACACAGGACAAGCATATTATGCTCCTCAAAATGTTGTTTATCAAGACAAAAACAATACAGGTACAACATCCCTTAAAGGTGTAATAGTTGATAGTGCAACTTCGTCATCTTATGCTTTAACTGCTTCATATGCTATGAATGGTGGAGGAGGTGGATCTACTAATACTGGTTCTTTATTAACTACTGCATCCTTTTCTAATCCTAATTTAACATTTACTAAAGGAAATGGTAGTACATTCAATGTAAGTTTACTTTCATTAATTCCTACTAGTGCTTCATATGCTTTAAGTGCTTCATTTGCAACCACAGCATTAAGTGCTTCATGGGCCCCAAGTGCTGGAGGAGCGGCATTCCCATTTACTGGGTCAGCACAAATTACAGGCAGTTTGGGTGTTACAGGTTCAATTAATGGTTTACGAATTGGTAATGGTGGTGGTAATGTTGCATCCAATATAGCAATTGGAACAGAAACTACTCTAAGTGGTTCTGCAACTGGTACCAATAACATTGCAATTGGTGGTTGTGCTTTAAGAACTTTATCATCGGGGTATGGTAATGCTGCTATCGGTTTCCGTGCATTAGCTAATACTACTACAGGTAAAAGTAACACTGCAATTGGTTACATGGCTTTGAATACTAATAGCACAGGTTGTCAAAATGTAGCAATTGGTAGATATGCATTACAAACTAATAATGGTAAAAATAACATAGGAATAGGACATGTAGCTTTACGAAATAACACATCCGGATGTAATAATCTAGCAATTGGATATTTTAATTTATACGCAAACACAACCGGGCGTTATAATGTAGCTTTAGGTATAACTTCATTGAGATGTAACACCATTGGATGTCATAATACTGCTGGGGGAGGATTATGGTCATTGCGAAATAATACAACAGGGTGTGATAATATTGCTATTGGATATATGGCATTATGTAGTAATACCACAGCAAATAACAATACAGCTTTAGGTAAATATTCTTTACGTTGTAATACAACCGGAGCTAATAATACAGCAATAGGTTCTGGTTCCTTAAGTTTTAATACAAACGGATGTGATAACACAGCAATAGGTCTACATGCTTTGCAGGCTAACACAACCGGATACCGAAATGTAGCAATAGGCCCACAAACATTATGTAGCAATACAATTGGAAATTATAATACAGCGATAGGTTTTAAAGCTTTAAGCGGAACTACATCAGGTAATGACAATGTTGCAATAGGTAGATATTCGTTATGTTCCGCCGTAACCGGTAACCATAACATAGCAATAGGTCGAAATACTCTAGGCAAAACTACAAGCGGAGATAATAACATAGCGCTAGGTAATACTGCTTTATACAACAATACAACCGGGGTAAGTAACACAGCAGTTGGTCTCGGTAGTTTACAATCAAATACAGGTGGTGGAAAAAATACAGCTATTGGTGTTGGTAACTTGGCGTCTAATACAACCGGTAATTATGGTACGGCAATAGGTTATAATGCTTTAAGAAATAACACAACCGGAAACGATAATATAGCAATTGGGAATGCAGCATTACGTAGTAATACAACTGGATTCTTAAATATAGCAATAGGCCGATATGCTTCACGATATACTACAACTGGAACTTGTAATATTGTATTTGGATATATGGCTGCTAAGGCTAACAGTTCAAATGCTAATTTAACATCCCTAACTAACTCAGTCGTAATAGGTGCTAACACAAAACCATCCGCAAGTGGTGACACAAATGAAATCGTAATTGGAGATGCCGCAATAGGATTAGGTTCAAATACTACCGTAATTGGTAATTCATCTACTACCAGAGCTTGTATTTTTGGACAATTAACAGCAGGTGGATTTACAGGATCATTAGCTGGAACAGCTTCATTTGCAGTATCTGCTTCATGGGCCCCAAGTACTGGAGGAGGAGCGGCATTCCCATTTACTGGATCAGCACAAATTACTGGAAGTTTAGGCGTTACTGGTTCAATTTCAACAAGTGGATCAATTGGAACAATCAATGGTTTATCTATTAGTAGAGGAAAGGGTAACATTTCATCTAACGTTTCAATTGGTGT
Source organism: uncultured Bacteroidota bacterium (assembly GCA_903825095.1). Next base: position 54,966 of record CAIJZF010000229.1, read on the forward strand.
AGAAAGGGCATTTAGTAATTCAAATACTGGTGTAAGAAATGTAGCAATAGGGCAAAGTGTTTTACAATACAACACCACAGGACAAGATAATACAGCAATTGGTCAATATGCGTTATGTACCAACACAACCGGAACAAGCAACACAGCGTTAGGTAGATTTAGTTTATCACTTAACACAACAGGAAACTATAACACAGCACTCAGCTCCGGCACTTTAACTAGCAATACAACGGGATGTCATAACACTGCAATAGGCGCAAATGCTTTAAACTGCAATACAACCGGATGTCAAAACGTTGCTTTAGGTAATGTTGCTTTACAACTTAACACCACAGGAAAACACAATACAGCAATAGGCAATGGTGCTTTAAATGGAAATGGAATTGGATGCTATAATACAGCAATAGGTTTTAAAGCTTTATCGTACTTCAATGCATCTAACAATATTGCTGTAGGTAAATGTGCACTTAGAGGAACATACCAGTATGATGGAGCTACGGAAACATCATGTAAATGGACCGGTGCAAGTAATATAGCATTAGGATTTAAAGCATCATATTTAAACACAACTGGATGCTACAATACAGCAATTGGTATATGTGCTTTAAGTAACAATACAACCGGAAACTTTAACGTCGCATTAGGTCTATCCTCATCATTTGCAACTATATTAGGAAACAATAATATTTCCCTAGGAAAATCATCATTACAATCCAACACTAGTCCTACAGGAAGTAATATTGCTTTAGGGTATCTTGCTTTATGTGCCAATATTGGTGGGAATAATAATATTGCAATAGGTAGTAAAGCCTTTAAAGATAGCCCTCCCACACTTTCCCAAACTTGTTGCCATAACATTGGTCTTGGATACAATACCCAATTTACAGGAAGTTTTTCAGTAATATTAGGTAAAGATGCCAAATCAACAACAAGTAATCAATTTGTAGTAGGTAGTGTAGGAACTAATGTAGGAGTAGTAGTATCACAAGTAAATACATCTTCCCAATATTGGGAAGTAGTAATTAATGGAGTTGTACGAAAAATCTTACTTGCTTAAAAAAATTAGGCTCCCATAGGGAGCCTTTGTACATTTAGGGAAAATAAAGGTTATGTACGCATTTATTAAAGAAGGAAGTATTCGTCACAGTAAAGAAATGGTTATGGAGCATATCAAAAAGCTTCAACCACTAAACTACAATCGATTTATGTGGTGGAGAACACACACCGACAAAGTTACTCCATTAGGCAAACGTGCTTTACTCAAAGACCGTATCCTAAACGGGGATTTCAATCCATCTTCCTATTTTTGGCAAGCACAATTAGCACTTTATGTTGCCAAAGACAAACTTGACTTGAGAATCCACGATACTCGTTACCAACTTGATCTTGCTGGTGTTGATTTTCAACGTCACAAAAAATTAATGGAAGACTTTGAGAAGGAAGAAAAAGCACGTATATTTGCTTTATATGAAGCATTTTCTTCCGAATATAACATTACAAAAGAAGAACTAGAGGAAGAGTTCCTCAAATGGCCAGGTGATATTATGAGTTTCTATTACTATGCAGAGGAATTTATCTACAAAACACCAGCATCCAATAGAAAAGAAGGACGTGGACGCCCTAAAAAAGTAAGAACTGAAACTTTACCTAGAGTTTTACAACCAAAACGAGGTAGAGGTAGACCAAAAACAAAAATATGAAAATGAACCTAGAATACCCCCAACCAAATCAAGTTTGGCAACACTACAAAGGTGGAAAATACCAAATTGTAGCAATGTGTAATCATACAACTACAGATGAAGTACTTGTAATATACAAGTCAATGTCATTTGGAGGTTTCCATGCTCGTCCGTATAGTGAGTGGCATGAACAAGTTGGAGAAACAAAAGCAGCAGGATTCCCAATTTACCGTTTTGAAAAAATAACATATTAAGGGTAAATTAATGGAACTACTAAACACACACCCAATTAAAAAAAGTGACTTAGGTTTCCATGGAAATTTATTCGGCGGTAAACTCCTATCCTGGATTGATGCTTCAGCAGCAGGTTATGCAATGCAATTATGTGATACACCAAGAATGGTAACAGTATCGATTGACCAATGTAACTTTGAGCGACCAGCTAAAGAATCTCAACTGTTGAAAATCTATGGACATCCAAAACGTGTAGGAAATACCTCAATAACTCTTTACATGGAAGCAAGAGCACATAACGTTTATACAGGTAAACAGGATCTTGTATTGAAAACAAATACTACATTTGTTCAAATTGATGAAGGTGGTAATCCAATCCCACTCAATGAAAAAGCTAAAAAGAGAATTAATGGAATGCTTGGAGAAAACTTGGTTTTTGAAAAATAATTTTGTATATTCCAATTATAAAATAAGAAGTTATGACATTTAGAAAAAAAGTAAAATCCAAATTTAAGTTGTTTTTACGCAGTATGGGAATGCTTTGTAAGAAACCAACGGAACCTTCAAAACGAATCCGTATTTCAAAAACCCTTAACCCCGATGGTACAACTATTGAACATGGTAGAATAACTGAACAACCTTTGTATACAGGAAACACATTTGAATCCGAACTACACATTTACAATGAGATTAAAAACACAGTAAAGAAAAATAAATAAACCCCCCAAAAATAAGAGTTATGAAAATCGAAAGAGAAAAAGTTATGAGTTTATTGAAACCGGCTATGAATGTTATCATTATAGCAGCTGTTGGAACTGCTATGTTCCGTTTAGGAATTGCTTATCAAAACCACGAAAGTAAAAAATCCACCAAAGTAGAAAACCCTTACGCACATGCGTTTTCACCTGAGGAAATTTCAATTGCAGTCAACGAATCAAACGAGCTGATCATGATTGAACGCTCAACTGGAAAATACATTGTATATTCAGATCAAATTGGCCAAACTATCTTTGGAATGTACGCCAATCGTATTCACCAAGAGGTAGTGAATGCTGGTAAATAGTATTAAAATCGGTATTGTAGCGGGGGCAGTTATTGCCACCGCTCTTACTGTTACTGATCCGGAAGTGCAATCAACTCAAGAAGCGCGCATTCCGGGCAGTATCGATCAAGGATCACCACCATCGTTGAAGATGTATAAGTACATTAAAGCATACGCTGATACATTTGATATTCCGTTGAATTATGCATTTGGAATAGCATATTGTGAAACAAGATATAGTGGCCCATTCCACTGGAAATACAACCCAGCTCAAACATCTTATACAGGAGCTGAAGGTCCAATGCAAATCTTGCTTTCAACCGCGAGATATTTAAATAGAGATAAAGTTTCTCGCACTCGCTTACGTACAGATATTGAATATAATGTAAAAACATCGTTGTACTACTTGAGACGTTTATACAATCGCTACAAAAACTGGCCAATTGTATTTGGATGTTACAATACAGGTTATCCTAGAGTAAACGATTACGCAAGAAGAGTTACGAATTTTAAAATAAATTGGAGATGAAACAAGTAGTTTGTATAAACGATAAAAACATGCCTGAAGGTGCAGCAGTAGTGAAAGGCAGAGAATATAATGTAGTAGAGGAATTTGTAAACAACTATGACCAGCGAGTTTACATTATTGAAGGTATCGTAAATGATGGTACTACCAAAATGGGATTACGTTGGGTTGGATACGATGCCGCTCGATTTGCAGAACCAGAAACATTAATGGAAGAAAGTTACGAACACGCATACGCAGAAAATTAATATGAAAAAAGTAAAAATATCACATGAAACACCTTTTTGTTTATTAGAGAGAAGTTTTGAATTTAATGACTACCAGTATGCTCTTCCCCATTTGCTAGAATTAAACGAGGAATATAGGAACCATTTTATTAAATGTAAAGAAATAGGAGTTGAAATTTACTTAGACAACAGCCTTCATGAACTAGGTTATGCAATGGATGCAGATATCCTTCTTAAATGGATAGATATTCTTAGACCTTCAAACTTTTTCATCCCAGATGTATGGGAAGATTATGCTGCTTCAATTCGAAACGCAAAACAATGGGTTAAAGTACAATTACCTGAAGAAGTAACTAAAGTAGCAGTAGTACAAGCAAAATCTATATATGAAGCGGGATTGTGTGTACAAGCATATCGTGATTTAGGTTATAAGAAAATTGCATTTTCATATGGTGCCGAATACTATCATAGCGAAATGTGCCCACATCCAAACAAAGATTTAGGTAAAGCAATTGGACGTTTTATGGTTCTATCAACTTTCCAAAACAATAAAACACTTTTACCAAACGATCGAGTACATTTGCTTGGAACTGCATCTCCTATTGAATTTGGAATGTATAAAAATATGCCATTCATTGAGTCAATTGATACTTCAAATCCAATTATGGCTGCAATCGGTGAAGTACCTTATACTAAAATGGGGTTACATATGAAGCCAATTGCAAATATGAACAAATATCAAGACATAAGTATCGACTTTGTAGATGAAGGTTTAGTAGAATACAACGTTGAAATGTTTAGGCAGATAAATGGACTCTAATTTGGAGTCCATATTTTCTTTTAGTATATTGACACAAAATAATAAGTTATGGAATATTTAAGTTTATATGATTACCTAAAAAGACCAGCAGGTGGTGAATTAGGTAGAGAAGTAGCACAAGCAGCTAGTAAAGCAGGTGTTAAATTACAAACCCGTGAGGTTTCAACCCCAAATTATACAGGAATAGTATATTTGTACCCTAAAGACTTCTTGGATTTCCATTTTCGACCAGTAGATGAATTACCGGGGGCCGATGAGTGGAAAATGTCTATTAGTGACAGACAAGATTATGATGATGACCTCCCTTTCTAAGCAAGAATTTGAAAAATACCGTGAGATTTGGAAATCTGAATGGTACGATCATTGGAGACTCTTGGATATTGACTTTGAAGCTTATATGTTGATGAAAGGATTAACCAAACAAGAATATAAAAATTTAAATAGCGAAATAAAGGTTTGAAGTTCCATAACCTACAAATACCGGAACAAAGTTTTAAAATTATAAAAAATATGAACAAACAAAAAGATCATGTAGTTTTATCCCTAAGTGGAGGTCTAGATTCAAGTACCCTTTTACTCCGATGCCTTTCAGAGTATAAAAGTGTTACTTGTATTTCATTTGATTATGGACAAAAGCATCGAGTTGAACTTGAACGTGCTCAATCGTTAGTAGACTATATTAATAGTGAACCAGTAAAAAATAATCCAAAACCTGGAAGTAAGTATTGTAATTTCTCTCTAATCACTTACCGTCAAATCCAATTAAATGGATTAGCTGACCTACTAAATTCAGCTTTAGTAACAGGTGGAGCAGATGTACCTGAAGGACACTATGCTGAAGAAAACATGAAAGCAACAGTTGTTCCAAACAGAAACAAAATATTTGCTTCAATTACACAAGCAGTTGCACTTTCAGTAGCAAATAAAACAGGTGAGCAATGTGATATTGCAATGGGAATCCATAGCGGAGATCACGCGATCTATTTGGATTGTAGACAAGAATTTAGAGACGCTGACGACTATGCCTTCAGAATTGGTAATTGGGGATCTGAAAATGTAGGTTACTTTACCCCATACCTAGAGGGGGACAAATTTACAATTCTCCAAGATGGTGAAATGTTATGTGGTGAACTTGGCTTGGACTTTAATGAAGTATACTCACGTACAAACACTTCATACAAACCAATTTACCTTAATCTAGCATTTGTAAACAATGAAGATGAAATAGTTGATTGTTCTGATTGGTTCTCTGATTACAAATCAGCAAGTTCCGTGGAGCGTGTAGAAGCGTTTATTAAATTAGGACGTCCTGATCCTGTAGCTTATGCTGATGAAACAGGTCCTGTAAGTTGGAACCACGTAGTAAAAGAAGTAACAAAAGTATTAGAAACACACAACCAATAAAATTATGGAAAGATATAGAAAAAACCCAGTAGAGATCGAAGCAGTACAGTTTATATCTCAAAACATTCAAGAGGTGTATGATATGTTGGGGGATAACTTATTGGTTGTTCCTACAGAGGATGGAGAAGGATTATACCACTACATAAAAACTCTAGAAGGAGATATGGAAATCTCTTGGAATGATTATATTATCAAAGGTGTTAAAGGAGAATTTTATCCGTGTAAACCTGACATCTTTGAATTAACTTACGATAAAATAGATTAAAATGGGAAGATATATTAGCACAAAGCTATTTGAAAACTATTCAGTAGCACTTAGACAATGGAGAGCATCTCACTCACACTGTGAATTATTACATGGTTATGCTTTGAAATTCAAAGTATGGTTTGCATCACACGAACCATTAGAAGAAAACCAATTAGATGATATGAACTGGATCGTTGATTACGGAGGGTTTAAAGATGCACCTAAAGGAAATGGTTTAAAATCTTGGATGAATCATATGTGGGATCACACATTGTTGATCGAGAAGGACGATCCATACTTAGACTTTTTCGAATCAGCAGCTATGGAAGGTTTATGTGCACTCCGAATAATGGATAAAATGGGGGCTGAATCATGTGCTAAGTTAGTATTTGATCATTTCAATGAAGTACTATCTAAAACAGATGCAGGACGTTGCAAAGTAATTAAAGTAGAATGTTTCGAAAACGACAATAACTCTAGTATTTATGAAGGATAATTATTATATTTCTACCACCACTTTTGGTGATATTAAATTCACTTATACATTAACAAAATGAAAGAAATCCTATACTTCTCTGCTCCCTGGTGTCAACCGTGCAGGAATTTTAAACCAATTATGGAAAGTGTAAACAATTCAATGCCTGTACGTTTTATCAACGTAGATGAAAACCCACAATTGTCCGCTCAATACAATGTACGAAGCGTACCCATGTTAGTTTTCTTGAAAGACGGTCAAGAGGCAGACAAAACAATAGGAGTTTTAACTGAAATGCAAATAAAAGAAAAATGGAATCTACTTTAGGAAGAATAGAAGACTATAACAAAACATTACCAATTGTAGAATTATATCGTTGCGTTCAAAGCGAGGGATCTCGTTTTGGACGTCCTACGATTGCAGTTCGCACAACAGGTTGTACTCACCGTTGCTATTTTGGCGAAGGCGGGTGGTGCGATTCCTGGTATACGAGCATACACCCAGATAAAGGAACATTTAACTTTAATGATATTATTCGTATTTATGATGAAAACCCACATATCAAGGAAATGATGCTAACAGGTGGTTCCCCCACTTTACATCCTAAATTGGTTAACGAATTAACACATTTCGCACATGAAAGAGGCATTTTCATTACTATCGAAACCGAAGGTTCTCATTTCCTCGATACTGATTATCCTATATCTCTTATTTCTCTCAGTCCTAAGTTTAGCAATAGTGTACCCGTTGTGGGTGTTGCCACGCCAAATGGTACAATCACGGATGAAAAGATGGTATCCCAACACAACAAGCATCGATTAAATTATTCGACAATGCATGCAATGATAACAACCCACTCTGATTATCATTTTAAACCAGTATGGGATGGCACTGAAGAAAATCTTAAAGAAATTGAAGACGCTCGTGTATTCTTAGAAATCCCTAAAGACAAAACATATATCATGCCAGCAGGTGATACTAGAGAAGAATTAATAAGAATGTACCCAATTGTATTTGAAATGTGTGCTGAAAAAGGTTATAACATGACTGGAAGAGATCACATTATTGCATATGACACTAAAAGAGGAGTATAATGAAAAGAGAAATACCAATGAAACGACCAAAACGTAAAGAAAACCATCTTCATATGATGACTTGGAATGGTACACGCTATGAATCCGTTAACATACCAGATTATCTAGCCGATGATTATGTTAGAGAATTTAATTTAACTTTTGTCCCTGAAACCATTGAATTGAAAGAATGGGTTAGTAAAAAAACAAGAAAATAAGTTATATGATTCTATTTACATCTAAACAAATCCAAGATAAAGTAACAGAAATAGCTCAATCTATTGATTTCAAACATACTGCAGACGACAATATTGTAATGATCTGTGTGTTAAACGGTGGATTTATGTTCTTTAGTGATTTAGTTAAAAACATGTCAACGGATGTTGAAATTGATTTTATACGCGCTAAATCATACAACGGTCAAGATCAAGGTGTAGTCCATATTTTAAAAGATATTGAAACTGATATTGAAGGGAAAGATGTGTATGTAGTAGATGATTTCTATGATACTGGAAATACTTTAAACAGGATTTTAGAGCATTTATCTACTTCAAATCCCAAATCCATTCAAATGGTTACTCTATTAACTAGAGACATTTCACCAATACCCGAATATCCTCATACTGTAGGTTTTATGATTCGAGATCAATGGTGTGTTGGTTACGGATTAGACAACAATTCAAAAGAGCGTAATCTAGATTACATTTACGCACTTTAACTTGGATACTCTAAATATCCTCCGTACATTTATATAAAATAATAAGTTATATGTCAGAAAACAAACGTAAAAAACAACACACCGATCTAGAGTGTGTTCAAATGGGTTTTGCAAATGGTGTTGCACCTGGTTTCCCACTTACCGAACAAGAAAAATGGAAAATGGTTGATGAAGCAGAACTTGCTTATGGCCAATTCTTAACTGCATTAGGTGTAGATTGGGAAAATGATCCAAATTCATCCGAAACACCTCGTCGTGTAGCAAAAGCCTATGTATTTGATTTATTTGCCGGTAGATATACAGCAATGTCAGATATTACTTCATTTCCATCAGACGGATACGATGGTATTGTAATTGAACGTAACATCCCAGTTACTTCAATGTGTTCACACCACCACCAAACAATCGGAGGAGTAGTTCATATTGGTTATGTAGTTGGAAACGAAGGTAGAGTAATTGGTTTATCTAAATTAAACCGTATTGTAGAACTATTCGGCCGTAGAGGTGCTATCCAAGAACAATTAACTTCAGCAATCCACAATGCAGTAAACAAAATTTGTGAATTGAATAGAGGAGTAATTGTAACTGTAGTAGCAACCCACAACTGTGTATCTTGTAGAGGTGTTAAACACCAAGGTGCTTCAATGGTAACTACAAAAGCATCAGGTGTGTTCTTGGAAAACGATAACCAAGCACGTAAAGAATTCTTTGATTCAATTAAAATTAACAACGGAGGACATCAAATTTAAGATTATGACAAAACTAGAACAAAAACAACAAGAATTAATTGACTTATTAACAGGCCAAGCCATGGATTTATCTATGATGTCTAAAATTGAATTTGGAGATGATGTAACCCAGGAATGGAGACGATTAAATCAAGAAATAGCTCAGATAAAAGAAAATTATGTGCCATTTGTATCAGAAGTTGAGGAATTCAATGCAATTATGGGAAAACCCAATAATTATACCCCGGTCATTCCCGATGAGAAGGAGTGGATGTTTGTGTATAATTTCATTTTGGAAGAACTCGAGGAATATAAACATGCATGTGAAACAGGCGATATTGTTGAAGTGCTTGATGCTCTATGTGACATTACCTACGTCTCGCTTGGTAACGGGGCTATGTTACATGGTCTTAAGGATAAAGTATGGCCCGCGTATCAAGAAGTACAAGCGTCCAATCTTAGCAAAGCTTGTATTAGCGAAGAAGAGGCACAAGAAACCGTTAGAGTACGTTCTGCAGAGCAAGAGGAACCATGTCACTATGAACAGGTTGGTAAATATTATATCGTCTATAGAACACGCGATCGTAAAGTCATGAAGAATGTTAATTACTTTAGACCCGATTTAACACAATTTTTAAACAAATAGTTATGAGAGAACCAATAGAAATTATTGCTGAAATTAAAGGTTTTATATCAAGTCAAAATCCAATTAGATTTCCACATCAAGAAACAATTTTAGTAAATTTACTTAATGAACTAGAAAACATTTTAAACCCTCAACCTATTGAAGAACCAATTGTAGAGGTTGTTGAAGAACAAATTGTTCTAATGAAAAACGAAGAAGGCATATTTGAAGAATTTACAGTCAATGAAGAACCAGTAGTTGAAGATATTAGTGAATCTCTTTCAAACATTTTATCTCTTTTAGAAAATGGAGCTGTTGAGGAACCAATTGCAGAGGTGGTTGCACCTAAAAAACGACCAAGAAAAGTTTAATTAGTAATGTACTAATTTGTTTTCTTACATATGTATAATAAAACATATGGTTGGAATATACAAAATTATAAACCCAAAAGGTAAAATTTATATTGGTCAAAGTGTAAATATTCCCATAAGAAAGAATAAATATACTTTAAACCATACCAAAGGACAACCTAGAATATCCCGATCTATAACAAAATATGGATGGGAAAATCACATATTTGAAATTATAGAAGAATGTTCTGTAGAACAATTAAATGAAAAAGAAACATATTGGAAACAATACCATCTTGATCAATTGGAGGGGAACTGGGATTTAGTTTTATTTTGTAATTTATATGATACTGGGGGAGGTCCAAAATCAGACATATGGAAAAAAAGTAAATCTCGTCCTATAGTCCAATACGATTTAAATGGGAATTTTATTCAAGAATGGGCATCCGCTAAACATTTTGCAGAAAAAAATGGATTAACTAATGGAACTTTAATTACATATTGTCTTAAAAGAAAAACTAAAACAGCATATAAATCATTATGGAAATATAAAACTCTAAATTACCCCCAAAAAATTTCCCCTGTAATTTTAGAGTATGAAAAAATGAAAATAATCCAATATGATTTAGAAAAAAACATAATTGCAGAATGGAATAGCATTTTAGAAGCTTCAAATTCTTTAAATATTAAAAAACAAAGTATAGTTAATAACCTTAAAAACAGATCCAAATCTTCAGGAGGTTTTATTTGGGAATATAAAAAATAATTCATATATTATAAATTATAACTAAAAACATATAAATTGTACCAATCAGTTTTTTACAACAGGTTACCAGGTGAAGATCAATACCACTACTATCTACGGGACGATAAGAAAGGAATACACAAATTCCAATATTGGCCTACTCTATATAAGCTCGATGATGGGGGAGAATTTGAAACACTATTTGGTGATCGATGCTCCCCCTTCCAGGGTAAATATGATAGAAAAGATCCTACAATTTATGAAAAGGATATTGATCGTGAACTGGTAATCCTAAGAGATCTGTATTATAAGACAGATGAAATGCCTTCCTACCACAATACCGTTTATCTGGATATTGAGATTGAAATTCTAGGAGCACTTACACCACAAACAATTAGAGAGGCAAACGCTGAAGTTACAGCTATTGCTTTGATTGATGTTTCCACTAAGGAAAAAATATGTTTTATCTTGGATAAAGCAGGTGCTATTGAAGATATGAACCAAGATGGTAAAGTCATTATATCTTGCCCGGATGAAAACACTTTGCTACGTAAGTTTTTATTGAAATGGGAACAAATGGATCCTACAATTGTTGCAGGTTACAACAGTGATTTCTTCGATATCCCATATTTGTACTATAGAATACAAAAGCGTTTAGGAGATGAAGTATACCGCTTATCCCCAGTAGGTAAAATTACAGAAACATTATCCCAACCAAACAGCCCTATCAGAATTGGACTTGTAAACAGTTTGGACTATATGTTGCTGTTGAAAAAATATATCGCTAAGGAA
>CAIJZF010000230.1 GCA_903825095.1 uncultured Bacteroidota bacterium
ATGGTGGTATCCTTTGGTGGATCAGGGAAAACTACCGAAATGATATCATCGGGTTTTATTTTATAGCTAGCCTTGGTTGGCTTCTCATTTACCAGCACACTTTCGGCATCAATGGCATTTTGAATTTTACTTCGCGATGCATTTTGAATGCTGTTGGCTAAATATTTATCAATGCGAATGGGTTTTGTTCCGGCTGAAACTTCAAAACGGAAATGTTCAAACAGCTCTTGTTCTTCTTGTGATTCAGTATCTTCTAATTCTTCTTCGATCATTTTTTTGTTTTAACGCAGAGTCGCAAAGAACGCAAAGTTTTTTTATTGTGTCTTGTCCTGAAATAGGTTTACACTAAAAAGTGTAAAAAAATGGACAAAAAAATCATTCAAAAAGCCGGTAGATACTTTACCGAACTAGAAAAACATCAGATTATTCAGGAACTTCTTTCAAGCCAGTGTACCAAAGTAGAAATTTGGGAGAAATACACGGGTGAGGAAGAGGAGCATGGGCAGCTCCTTCGTTGGATGAAGGCATTGGGCTATAATACAGGAATCCGAACCAGACGGCCTAACATTGTATCAAATCTATATGCGATGTCCAAAAAGAGAATGAAGCCTGAAATGACTACTAATACTGATGACGAATCATTTGAGAACCTTCAGTTAAAGAAGCGAATTACAGAATTGGAAAAGCAGCTAAAAGATGCTGAACTCAAGGCTATTGCCTTTTCCACGATGGTTGACATTGCAGAAAAGGAGTTTAAAATTCCAATCAGAAAAAAGCTCAATACCAAACCATAGAAGCAATGAAAAACAATTTTGCACACATAGGATTAGCCAAGTTATGTGGATGGTTTGGTATCACCAGACAGGCTTATTATCAAAACAATTGGGAAGGAATTTCAACCACCCTGGAAGAGGATTTGATAATACAACGGGTAAAACAAATACGTGAAAATCATCGCAGAATGGGAACACGAAAACTCTATGAAATGCTGCAACCATTTATACTTGAGCATCAAATAAAAATAGGCAGAGATGCACTGTTCAACATGCTTTCAGCAAATCATTTATTAGTAAGAAAACGTAAACGTAGAATACAAACTACCAACTCTTATCACTGGTTGAGAAAATATCCAAATCTCATTCGTGATTTTGTTCCTACTGCACCCAATCAACTTTGGGTGAGTGATATTACTTACTGGAAAATAAACACTGGCGAACATCTTTACATCAGCTTTATTACTGACGCTTACTCACATAAAATTGTAGGCTATCAGGTAGCTGAAACAATGGAAGCTATTGAAAGCATCCATGCCTTGCAAATGGCTCTCTCTGCCTTGGGGGCAGAGAGCCATTTGAATCTTATCCATCACAGCGACAGAGGCATTCAATATTGCAGCCATGCTTATGTAAAGCTATTGCAGGATTACAATTTAAAAATCAGCATGACTGAAAATGGTGACCCTTTAGAAAATGCAGTTGCAGAACGTATAAATGGAATCATCAAAGACGAATACTTAGAAACCTATGACATTGATAACATCAAGGATGCAGAGGGACTACTCAAAGCTGTAGTGGATTTATACAACAGCGAAAGACCTCACATGAGCATAAGCAACTTCACACCAAACATTATTCATCATTCAAAAACAAAAATCAAAACAGAACGATTATGGAAAAACTATTATCGAAAACAAAATACATTTGTAAATCCAATGCAGGACTAAAAATGAACTGTAAACTTATTGCAGGATTAATCAATTAAACTGTAAACTTTTTTTAGGACGAGTCACTGTTCTTTGCGCCCTTTGCGAAACCTTAGCGTCCTTTGCGGTTAAAAAATAACCAATAAGAACACAAAGTAAATGACAAAGCACACAAACATAAATCTTTTACAATAGGTTTCTTTGCGCCCTTTGCGAAACCATAGCGCTCTTTGCGGTTAAAAAATAACCACGAAGAACACAAAGTATAGCACAAAGCTCACAAACATTAAACTGTTCTTTGCGCTCTTTGCGAAAATCTTAGCGCCCTTTGCGGTTAAAAATTTTGCCACAAAGAACACAAAGCACGAAAAGTTTAAAGAACTTCAAAAAGCTCATGACTTAAACCATGAGCTTTTTGTTTTATATTTGAGCATGCATTTTAAACCACCATTTTTAAATTCTGAATTTGTTTTTAAAACCAGTCGTAGTGGTGGCAAAGGTGGACAAAATGTAAACAAGGTTTCTTCAAAAGTATTAATTGAATTTCATATCAATAGTTCTCAATTATTAAGCGAAAAAGAAAAATCAACTCTCTTAGAAAAGCTGGCAACAAAACTTACAAAAGATGATGTGTTGCAAATTGTTTCTCAAACCGAACGTTCGCAATTAGAGAACAAAGAAATTGCCATCAAAAAAATGTATGCAGCTTTGAATAAATGTTTTGTTGTTAAGAAAAAACGCACACCAACAAAACCCTCAAGATCTTCTGTTGAAGAACGGTTAAATTTAAAAAAGCGAAATTCTGCAGTGAAGAAATTGAGGAAAGTAGAAGAGGAG
>CAIJZF010000231.1 GCA_903825095.1 uncultured Bacteroidota bacterium
GATAGATTCTATTTCATCAATACTTAATTCCAATTTTTCCATAATATGCAAAACACTCATCATGCTGAAAACCCCAACCCTGTTGGCGATAAAGGCAGGTGTATCTTTACATAGCACTGTGGTTTTACCTAAAAATACATCGCCATAATGCATATGAAAATTAATAATAGCAGGATCGGTTTTAGCAGTAGGAATAATTTCAAGTAATCTTAAATAGCGTGGAGGATTGAAAAAGTGCGTTCCACAAAAATGCTTTTGAAAATCTTCACTGCGACCTTCCGCCATTAAATGAATAGGAATACCAGAAGTATTAGAACTCACTAATGTACCTGGCTTTCTAAATTTTTCTACTTGGTCGTAAATAATTTTTTTAATATCAAGTCTTTCCACTACTACTTCAATAATCCAATCAACGTTGGCAATTTTTGCCATGTCGTCGGTAAAATTGCCGGTACTAATATTAGAGGCAAATTTTTGTAAGTATAAAGGAGAGGGATTCGATTTAATAGCTGCTTGTAAAGAACCATCTACTAATTTATTTCTTTCTTTAGCGTTCTTGCTTTCTTCACTACCCGGATTCAACATATCTAATAATAACACTTCAACACCCACGCCTGCAAAATGACATGCGATACGAGATCCCATTACACCACTTCCTAAAACGGCTACTTTTTTGATTGAACGTTGCATAATTAAAGCATTTTTGTAAAATTAGTTAGTTATGCAACTATTTTCAAAAAAACTTTCCATTTTCCGGTATTTTTTTTGCCACTGGTTGCGTCATTTGACCTTTTAACAATTGCGCCTTGTAGGTAGGGGGCTTTGAACTACATTTGTATTATGCAAGTTGATTCCAAATTAGTTAGCCATTTAGCACATTTATCGAGGTTAAATGTGGCACCTGAAAAAATGGATAAATTAGTGGCCGATATGCAGGATTTAGTAGGCTTTGTGGAGCAGTTAAACAGTTTGGATACCACTGGCACTTCTCCTTTAATGCATATGGGTGATGCTAAAAATGTGCTGCGCGAAGATGAGGTGAAGGGATCTATTTCTAGAGAAGAAGCCTTACAAAATGCGCCGGATACAGACGGAACATTCTTTAAAGTACCTAAAGTAATAAGTAAATAATATAGTATGTCATCAGTTATTGAATTAAGAGATCTTGAAAAAAGTTATTTCATGGCGGGTCAGGCCATTCCAGTATTAAAGGGCATTAACCTTGATATTCTAAAAAACGAATACGTGGCTTTAATGGGCCCATCGGGTAGTGGAAAAAGTACCTTAATGAATATCTTAGGTTGTTTGGACTCACCAACAAGTGGTATGTATAATTTGAGTGGACATGATGTAAGCAAGATGACCGATGATGAATTAGCGGGTATTAGAAATGTGGAAATTGGTTTCGTATTTCAACAATTTAATTTACTTCCAAGATTATCAGCAGCTGAAAACGTAGCACTTCCTTTAGTATATGCAGGTATATCAAAAAAAGACAGATTAGAAAGAGCCATGGTCGCACTTGAAAAAGTAGGCTTGGCAGAAAGAAGTCATCATAAATCAAATGAATTAAGTGGAGGTCAAATACAACGTGTAGCTATTGCGCGCGCCTTGGTAAACAATCCTTCAATTTTATTAGCAGATGAACCCACTGGAAACCTCGACTCTAAAACTTCAGTGGAAGTAATGGAGCTTTTTGGAAAAATACATTCTTCAGGCAATACGGTCATTTTAGTAACCCACGAGGAAGACATTGCTCATTATGCACATAGAGTAGTGCGTTTAAGAGACGGTCA
>CAIJZF010000232.1 GCA_903825095.1 uncultured Bacteroidota bacterium
AAATCCATGAAAAAAGTATCTGGTACTTTGAAATTAGACCAGGCCTTATACCGTGAGTTGGAAGCCTTCTCTAAATTTGGTGGTGACTTAGATGCTGCTACTAAATCGGTAATTGATAAAGGTGCTAGAAACGTGGAAATCTTAAAGCAAGCTCAGTATACTCCTTTCACAGTGGAAAAACAAGTTGCCATTATTTACTTAGGTACCAATGGTTTATTGAAAGAAGTAGCTGTGCGTAAGGTGAAAGAATTTGAAGCCCATTTCCTATTAGAGATGAGCAACAAATTACCTAATGTACTTGCTGAATTTAAGAAAGGTAATTTACCTGAAGATGGATTGAAGCAAATGGTTGAATTAGCCAATAGCATCATTCCTCAATACAAATAGTATTAGTTAATATTAAATTGATACAAAACCCCGAACTATGTTTGGGGTTTTTTGTTATTATTATAGTATGGCAGTTATTAAAGTAGAAAATATAAGTAAGCATTTTGGCACACTGAAAGCGGTGGACGACCTCAGCTTTGAAGTGCAGGCGGGTCAGGTCTTTGGCTTTTTAGGCCAAAACGGGTCTGGCAAAAGCACCACTATTCGTATGTTATTGTCCTTGATCCATCCCAGTAGTGGAAATATAGAGTTATTTGGAAAGTCCATACAAAAAAATAGAGATGCTATATTAGAGCAGGTGGGTGCCATTATTGAAAGGCCCGATTTATATCCTTATTTAAGTGCTACAGAACACTTACAGTTATTTGCTAAAGTAAGAAAGAAAAAAATTGAAGCGAGTAATATTCAAAATACTTTAGAGAAAGTGGGCTTGGCAGGTCGCGCAAAAGATAAAGTGCAAACCTTTTCATTAGGGATGAAGCAGCGTTTAGGCATTGCCATTGCGCTGGTGCATAATCCAAGTTTAATTATTTTAGACGAACCTACCAATGGACTAGATCCTCAAGGCATTGCAGACATTCGAGCACTCATACAACATTTAGCGAAAGAGGAAGGCAAGACCGTATTTGTTTCTTCTCATTTACTTTCTGAAATAGAACAAGTGGCGCATCAGATATTAATTATACATCAGGGTAAAAAAATGGTAGAAGGGGTGACTAAAGAATTATTAGATCCCGAAAAAAGAATTGTACAAATTAAAACCACCAATGACGAGTTAGCCTTAGCGAGTATTAGGGCAGGTAGTTTTGGTAAATATATTTTAGCTAGAAAGGAAGGTATACATTTAAAATTACCCACTTTGGAAATTGCCTCACTCAATGAAAGCCTTGTCAAGGCTGGGGTGGCGGTCTTAGGTATTGAAACGAAGAATTCCTTAGAAGACTATTTTTTACAAATTACTTCAAACGCTTAATTATGTGGTCGCTTATACAAATAGAATTATATAAAATTTTTAGACGCCCTAGAACCTATATTGCTTTTGGCGCCATTGCGGCACTGATTGTGGTAATTCAATTGGGTTTAAAAATTGATGGCGATGCCTATGCGGGTTTTTTAATGAAGGATATTAATGATACTTTAACTGTAGATGGCAAAGTCTTAAACGGCTATTTAATTTGTTATATTCTATTGCAATTATTATTAGTGCATGTGCCTTTGCTAGTTGCCTTAATTGCCGCAGACATGATTTCAGGTGAGGCCAATTTAGGCACGCTTCGTTTATTATTTAGTACTCCATTTAGTAGAACCCATTGGGTACTGGCTAAATTTATAGCGGCTAGTATTTATACCATTTTACTATTAATATGGTTGGCCTTCCTAGCGCTATTTGTAAGTATGTGGATATTTGGCACCGATGATTTGTTTTTAATGAAGTCAAACTATGTGGTCTTAATAGAGCAATCCGATGTCTTATGGAGATATGTAGGCGCCTTTGTTTTTGCCAGCTTCTCCTTGCTAACCGTTACCAGCCTTGGTTTTTTAATGTCAAGTTTGTCTAGTAATTCTATTGGGCCCATAGTAGGAACCATGAGCGCCATTGTATTTTTTACTATTTTAAGTACTTTAAATATTCCTTTATTCAATGTAGTGAAGCCTTATTTATTTACCACGCATATGAATAATTGGAAAGAATTTTTTGATATTAAAGTGAATCTAGATAACGAGGCCATTAGAGGAAGTATTTTAAATATAGCAAAAATTAAAACCTCTTTAATAGTGCTCACCCTTCACATAATTTTATTTGTAACAGCCTCTGTTATTATTATTAAGAAAAAAGATATACTCAGTTAAGATGCAAGCTAAAAAATTTAAAAATATTTTATTGTTCAGTTGGGCCTTAGCAATTTCTTTATTTTTTTCGGCAACGGCTATGGCCCAAGCCGATCCATTAATAGAGAAAGTAAGTCAAAAACTAGCACAGGTAAATGATTATGTAGCAGAAGGAGTTATGAAAACAGATGTTGCTTTTATCAAGGCCTCTTTAGGTAAAGTGAAAGTATATTTTAAAAAGCCCAATTTATTAAAAGTAAAAAAAGAAGGAGGCATTTCCTTGTTACCAAGAGGTGGGGTATCTCTTACTATTAATACTTTATTAAATACAAAGCAGTATACCACTATACCTGCTGGCAATCAGGTTTTAAATGGCAAGAACCTAACGGTGATTAAATTAATTCCTACCGACGATAACCTAGACTGGGTTATTTCAACATTATGGATTGATCCCTTAGAAGCCTTAGTATATAAGACCGCTACGACCACTAAGGAAAACGGTAGTTATGAAATTACGATGCAGTATGGTGAGTATGCCAAACAAGGCCTTGCCAGTAAAATTATTTTTAGTTTTAACACCAAAGATTATAAATTGCCCAATGGTATTACTTTAGAATTTGGAGATGAAGACCCAACGGCTAAACAAAAGGCCCTTAAAAATAAAAAAGGGACTATTGAAATAACTTATTCTAAGTATACTATTAATAAAGGCATACCTAATAATATTTTTTAGCCATGCGCCATTTTTTATTTATTTTTTTCTTTGCATTAAGTGGCTTGAATGCTCAAGCGCAATCTAATAGTTATTCTAAAAACTTAGAAGCAGCTGTTCAACTTTTTGATAAAAGTCAATCCAAAGAACAATATGAATTAGTTTTTTCAAAAATGGAAGAATTGTATAAGCAAGCCCCTGGTGAATGGTTGCCTGCTTATTATGCCAGTATTGTAAAAGCTAGAATGGCTTTGAAGAAGATGGGCAATGCAGATGCACTTGCAGACCAAGCTATTCAATGGCTTAATACTACTAAATCAAAGCACAATAGTGATGAAGTACTTTGTCTAGAGAGTTTAGTGTACAGTGCTAAAATGTCTATTAGTCCTGTCTTTAGATGGAAGGCTTATGAAGCTAGAATTAATAAGCCATTAGAGCAGGCCATGGTTTTGAATAAGAATAATCCTAGGCCTTATATTTTAAAAGCCAATATACTTTCTAAAATGCCAACTTTATTTGGAGGAGGATGCAAGGATGCAAAACCATTGATTCAAAAAGCAAAACTAATTTTAGACGCGCAAAAAGAAGAGTTCACTACGATGCCGCATTGGGGTAGGCCCTTACTTGCTGAATTGGTGAAGGCTTGTCCTATAGATTAGCCTTCGTTTTCGTATAATCTTTCATCCACAGCACCTGCGAACATTCTTGCACTAATTTTCTTAAGCGGGTTTAAACGCATATCGGTATATCCTTTTCTAGCATGGATAATTCTCGCACATTCAAATATGCTTGCAGTAAAAGAGCCTGCGTCGGCTTTATTTTTTCCAGCAATATCAAAGGCAGTACCATGATCGGGGCTGGTTCTTACAATTGGAAGCCCTGCGGTAAAGTTTACTCCCTCTCCAAAGGCTAATGATTTAAAAGGAATTAAACCTTGATCATGGTACATGGCAAGTACGCCATCAAATTTTTCATGCGCACCTCTAGCAAAAAATGCATCTGCAGAGTAAGGTCCGTATACCAACATTTGTTGTTTACTTTCTTTAATAGCTGGTTTGATAATTTCAATTTCTTCTTTGCCAATTAAACCTTCATCGCCTGCATGTGGGTTCAATGCTAAAACGGCAATGCGTGGCGCATCAATACCAAAATCTTTTTTCAAACTACTATTTAAAATACTTAGCTTTTGTTTTATTTTATCCTTGGTAATATGTTTACCCACTTCTTGTATTGTTATGTGTTCAGTAACAAGTGCCATTCTTAAATTATCTGCAACTAGTAGCATTAAGTTTTCAGTATTCCCAAAGGCAGCTTGCAAATAAGGAGTATGGCCACTAAAATTAAAGTTAGGAGATTGAATATTTTTTTTATGAATAGGCGCTGTTACAATGCCATCTATTTGTTTGTTTTTTAAAGCAGCAACTGCGGCTTCCAAAGAAATCAATGCATATTTACCTCCTAGCTCTGACATTTCACCTGGTTTAATTTCTACTTCTTCTTCCCAACAGTTGACTAAGTTTACTTGCTTGGTATTTAATTTAGAAAGGTCGGTGGCAGCTGCAAAATTGATAGCATATTCTGGCAACCCTTTTCTGTAAAAATTGATGGATTTATTATTGGCAAAAACGACTGGAATGATGAATTCTAAGATACGGCTATCGGATAGGGACTTAATGATTAATTCAATGCCAATACCGTTTAAATCGCCGCAAGTAAAGCCTATAATTGGTTTTCTGATGTCTAGGTTCATATCCATTTGATTAGGCTGTAAAAGTACGCACAAAAACCTAACTTTGCCTCATGCAATACACGCTAAAAAAATCATTGGGGCAGCATTTTTTAAATGACGCTCAAGTTTGTAAGGATATTCAGGCAGTATTGCTAGAGCAGCCCATTAAGCAGTTATTAGAGGTAGGCCCAGGGGCAGGGGCTTTAACCAAGTATATCCAAGACATTCCTACTGAGTCATTTAAAGCCATTGAATTAGACAGGGAAAAAGTAGCTTTTTTAAGTACTGAATATCCCGAACTAAAAGACAAATTAATACTAGCCGATATTTTGGAAGCAGCCCTACCCTTTGACAATGAGTTTGTAGTGGCAGGTAACTTTCCTTACAATATTTCTACGCAAATTGTTTTTAAAATTTTAGAGTGGAAAGAGCAAGTGCCCATGATGGTGGGAATGTTTCAAAAAGAAGTGGCAGAAAGAATTGCGGCAAAGCCAAATTCAAAAGCATATGGTATCTTAAGTGTTTTAACACAGGCATTTTATGATGTGACTTATTTATTTGATGTGCCACCGACTGCTTTTACACCACCACCTAAAGTAATGAGTGGTGTGATTAAATTAACTCGAAAAGATAATTTCCCGAAATTTGTTTCTGAAAAGTTATTTTTCCATATAGTGAAAATGGCTTTTGGTCAAAGAAGAAAAATGTTAAGAAATCCATTAAAGCCTTATTTTAGTGCAACGCAATTGCAAGATCCTCTTTTTACCAAAAGAGCAGAGAATCTTACCTATGATGACTATGCGGCCTTAACCTTTAAAATGCATATTGAATAGATGTCTTTGAAAATTATTATAACAGCCCCCGTGCATCCTTTTTTAGTGGATACTTTAAAAGAAAAAGGATATACTATTCAATACGAACCTACTATGAGCTATGAAGGCTTAATGGATTGTATTGAAACAGCGACTGGTTTAATTGTAACTACACGTTTAAAAATAGATGCTACTATTTTAGCAAAAGCCCATCAACTAAAATGGATAGGACGCATTGGAAGTGGCATGGAATTAATTGATACCGAATTGGCGGCTACTAAAAATATTTTATGTGTAAGTAGCCCTGAAGGCAATAGAACCACCGTGGGTGAACATACCCTAGGTTTATTATTAAGTTTAATGAACCGAATTCATAGTGCTTATAAAGAAGTGCGTGAAGGTAAATGGATTCGTGATGCCAATAGGGCAGATGAACTTACTGGAAAGACCGTAGGTATTATTGGACTAGGTAATACAGGATCTGCTTTTGCAAAAGTTTTATCTGGATTTGATGTAACTATTTTAGCGCACGATATATATAAAACTGGGTTTGAAACGAATCAAATAAAAGCGGCATCACTTGAAATGATTCAAGAAAAAGCGGATGTCATTAGTTTGCATTTACCTCTTACTAGTTTAACACATCATTATGCCAATACCACTTTTTTTAATAATCTAAAAAAGAAGCCTTATTTTATAAGTACTTGTAGAGGGTCGGTTACTGAAACCGCTGCTGTATTAGCGGCCATTCAAAATCAGCAAATTAGGGGGGTGGGCCTGGATGTACTAGAAAAAGAGCCCATTGAGCTACATACAGGCCAAGAAATGGCTGTTTTAGAAGCACTTATGATGCATCCTAACTGTATCATAACGCCTCATATTGCAGGCTATAGCCATGAGGCCTACTATAAAATGTCTAAGGTGGTATTGGAAAAATTAGGCATCATTTAAGCAATATTTTATATCTTTGTACCATGCAACGCCTCACTTATGTGGCGTTGTATTTTTTTTATAACTAAACTAAGCATATGAGCGATACTACTGTATATGTCACCCAAGATACTTTTGATAAAATGCGTGAGCAATTACAAAAGATGAAGTCGGTTGAGCGTCCGGCTGCTTCAAGAGCTATTGGAGAGGCGAGAGAAAAAGGAGACTTGAAAGAAAATGCTGAATACGATTCTGCTAAAGAAGCGCAAGGAATGTTAGAAGCAAAAATTAAACAATTGGAAGCGGCTATTTCCAATGCTAAAATAGTAGACACTAGTACTATTGATACAAGTAAGGTAACCATACTTACCAAGGTCACTATTACCAACCAGGCGACTAAAAAAACAATGACTTATCAATTGGTAGGAGAAAAAGAAGCCGATTTAAAAGCGGGTAAAATTTCTGCATCTTCACCTATTGGAAAAGGATTAATTGGTAAAAAAGTAGGAGAGCTAGCAGAAATTCAGGCGCCTAATGGTGTGATGAAATTTATGGTAGACAATATTACAGTCTAATTATCTTCTAATTATTTTCTTACATAAAAAAAAGCCATGACTCTTTTTACAAAAATCATCAATGGCGATATTCCTTCTTATACAATTGCGGAGTCGGAAAAGTTTTATGCATTTTTAGATATTTTCCCTTTACAAAAAGGACATACTTTAATTGTGCCTAAAATAGAGGTAGATAAAATATTTGATGTACCCGATACTTATTTAAGTGAGTTACTCGTATTTGCCAAGCCCATTGCGGCTGCTATTGAAAAAAGTTTTCCATGTAATAGAGTGGGTATGGTAACTGTTGGTTTAGAAGTGCCACATGCTCATTTGCATTTAATACCTATTAATGCAGCATCTGATATGGAATTCTCTCAGCCTAAGCTATCTTTAACAAAAGAAGAGTTTACTGCCATACAGGCATCTATTGTAAGTAAGCTTTAATGAGTAAGTATTTTTTGGCTACTATACTTCTACTAAAAATGTAGCTATTTACTTTTCACCCTACCAGGATTTTTTGTAATAAAAGCGTCCCAACTATTTGATTTTTTGGAAGCTTTTTTCCCTTTCACCACTTTCGGGATAGGAAGTTGTAAGCCACTAATTTGATAATGATGACAGAGGGCAACGCCTAAGGCGTCGGTGGCATCGTAGTATTTAGGTTGTTTTTTAATAGATAAAATACGCTCAAGCATTTTCCAGATCATTTCCTTATCGGCATTGCCATTACCCGTAATGGATTGCTTTACTTTTTTAGGCGCATATTCTGTTACAGGAATTTTAAAATGCATAGCCGCTGCTATAGCCACCCCTTGAGCACGGCCCAGCTTCAGCATGCTTTGAATATTTTTACCAAAGAAAGGCGCTTCAATGGCAAAATGAGTGGGCTCGTAAGTTTCTATTAATTCAATAATTCTTGCATGAATCATTTGAAGCCTTGCATAAATGTCTTTTTCCTTGGTCATTTTTAAGACATCCATTGTAATTAAGGCAGGCTTAGCGCCCCCTTTTAAAATTGCATACCCTAAAATTTGGGTACCTGGATCAATTCCTAAAATAATGGGTGTTTTTGACATGCACAATAAAGTTACATATATCATTGCAAATTCCGAACTTTGTACTCAATGAATAAAGAGCTACTTAAAAAATTAAGAACTTATTTCAATAATTCTATTGGATTTATTTTGTTTCTTGTATGTGCAGTGGCCATTTATAATAAAGTAGCTACAAATGATAATCTAAATGAATTTGGGGATCAAATCAAGCAACAATTCTACACCATTGGCTTTTTTCAGTGGGCAGTCTTAATTATTTTATTTGGTTTAAATTATTTAATGGAATCTATTAAATGGAAGCTGGTGCTAGCCGAATTAAGCCCCACTTCTATTTTGAAATCTTATAAATCTGTATTAGTAGGCCAAGCATTTGCTTTTTTTACCCCCGCTAGATCGGGCGATTATGTGGGTAGAATTTTATTTTTAGAAGCAGGTAATAAATTAAAAGGACTAGCTCAAATGGCTTGGGCATCCTATGCACAGTTACTAGTTACCTTATTTTTTGGAAGTATTGGCCTGTTCTATAATCTCCCTTTTTTACCTTGGTTGAAATGGGTGGGGCCTATCATTGCAGCTGCTGCCTTTATTATTTATTTTCATCCAGCTCAGTTTACAGGCTGGCTAAAAAAATTATCCTTACTTCAAATAAAAACTACATTAAAAGGGCAATTGGTCTTATTTGCTTTTTTTAAATATTGTGTTTTTATACTGCAGTATACCTGGGTGGTTAAAATTTTTAATATACCCATTAACACACTGGATCTTTGGGTGGCCTTATCGGTCTTGTTTTTTTGTTTAAGTTTAATTCCCTCCATTGCAATAACAGATGTAGTTATTAGAGGACAGCTTATCGTTTTATTATTAAGTCCTTTTTATGATAATAGTTTAATGCTTATATGTGTAAGTACTATTATTTGGGTTGTTAATTTTTTATTACCCGCTATAATTGGCTCTATTCTTTTAATAAATTACAGGATAAAGCAATAATTTTGCGTGCAACCCTCAACAATGTAAATAAGCCTAATGCATTTTTTATTTCTTTTATTCTCTTTTTTTAGTTTTTTACCAGCC
>CAIJZF010000233.1 GCA_903825095.1 uncultured Bacteroidota bacterium
ACAACAGGTAATTTTTCAATTTTATATTGACGAAGAATCTTTTCTGCTTTTCTTAAATCGGTTCCTTCTGGTGCAATCACTAAATTTTCTTTAGTCATTACTTCGCTTACCTTTCTTTTACGATCGGTTTCAAAACGCAAATCGCGATTGGTTAATATACCAACTAGTTTATTCGTTTTATCGACAATAGGAATACCGCCAATTTTATTTTCCTTCATTAATTTTAAGGCATCTCCAATAGTTGCGGTTACTTCTAAAGTAATGGGATCAACAATCATTCCACTTTCGCTACGTTTTACTTTACGCACTTGTTCAGCCTGCCTTTCAATACTCATGTTTTTATGTAAAATACCAATGCCCCCTTCGCGTGCTAAAGCAATCGCTAATTGTGCTTCTGTAACGGTATCCATTGCAGAAGATAAAATAGGAACATGTAGTTGAATGTTCTTGGTAAGTTGCGTGTGAATTTTTACTTCAGAAGGAAGTATTTCAGAATAAGCGGGCATTAACAATACATCGTCAAATGTCAAGCCTTTACCAAAAATGCGGGAGTTGTTTGTAGTATTTCTTGTTGCCATAGGCAAAGATAGGGCCTTGGCTTATTTAGGCAAAATCCTTTTTTTAGCGGATGGCATACCGATTGCCTGCTAAAAGCTGTATTTCGCCATTCATTTCAAGGCTTAAAAGTAAATTTGAAAGCTTACTGGCATTGATTTTTAACTCATTAGCAATTAATTCCCTATGAATGGGGCCATGGGCTTCAATATGCGCTAAAACTGTTTTTATTTCGGGCGAAAAGGTGAATGCTAGTTCTTTTTGAGGGCTATTTTTCTCAGCCATGGGCCAGCCCAATGCTTCAAGTAAGTTTTCTGCGTCATGGTATAAATGCGCCTTATTTCTTTTAATTAATGCTAAACAGCCCTTGCTTTTTGAATCATGAATTTTACCGGGCACTGCAAAAACTTCTCTATTATAATCAAAGGCTAAATTGGCTGTTATCATACTACCGCCTTTTAAGGCAGTTTCAACCACTATTGTAGCATCGCTAAATCCGGCTACAATTCTATTTCTTTTGGGAAAGCAGTAGGGAAGAATAATACTTTCTTTTCTGGATTCGGTTATAAGCCCACCGTTTTGCATTAGTTCAATGGCTAGTTTTCGGTGTTCCATTGGATACATTTGATCTAGCCCATGGGCAAGCACACCCCAGGTAGGAATTTTATAGGTGAGTGCAGTTTGATGTGCAATGGCATCTACGCCTAAGGCCATTCCACTTATAATACCCATATTTAAATGGGTTAGTCCTTCCATCAGTTCTTTTATAATTCTATTGACTTGAACGGTATGTTGTCTTGTACCCACAATACTAATTAAGTAAGGCAGATTAAAATTTTCATTTCCTTTTACATATAATAAAGTAGGAGCGTCTTCGCAATGTAATAAACGATTAGGATAGCGACTGTCTTTTAAACTAATGCATTGAATATTATGCTTTATAATAAAATTTAATTCCGAGCTGGCTTCTTTTAATGGCCAAGGCCCAAGCAAAATATTTTTTTGTACAAGATTTATAGAAGCAAAGGCTTCGTTTTTCTTTTCTCTTTGTTGATAAATAGCTAGTGCGCTGCCATAATTTTCGAAAATATTTTTTCTTTGCCTTTCATTGAAACCTGGCAGCATGGTAAAAGCAATGGCATATAAAATTTCTTCAGACATAGCCCAAACATCTGCATTATATAAATACTAAAACAGCGTATTTATACGTAATAAATTATGGAGTATAATAATTAAAGATTGATGAAATCTTAGACTAAGGAATAGTTATGGTAAAGCTAGTGCGTCTATTTTTGATACGGCCTTCCTCGGTGGCATTGTCGCTAATAGGCTTAGTTCCACCTAGGCCAATGGTTTTAATTCTATTAGTGTCAATGCCTTTAGAAATTAAATAAGTAGCAATGGTATTCGCTCTTTTAAGTGATAGTAATTTATTTTGTACACTATCGCCTCTATTATCGGTATGTCCTTCAATAAGAATAAGTGCTGTGGGAGCCGACTGCAAATAAGTAGTTAAAGCGTCTAACTCCACAAAAGATTTTTTATTAAGTTTCGCTTTATTAATTTCAAAAAATATGTTGTTGAAATTTTTAGTAAATGTTTTTACAATAGGGGCTAAATAAAAATTAAGTGTGCTTCCCGATAAATTATTTATATTTTCTAAGGAAAGTATTGTGCTAGCAAATTCATGGTCCTTACTATTTACTCTAATGCCAATGCTATCTAAATAAGGAAGTCCTAAAATAAAATTACCATTGCTATCTACCTTTATCTGCATGGTACTTGTTTCTTCGCTGGTATTGATTAAAACCACCTCACCTGCTAAAGGGTTTTTTGTAACAGCGTCGGCTATGTATCCGTTTATATAGAATGTTTTATTGGGTCTGGTATTTGCTGCTAATGTAACTTTGTATATATCTAAACTACCCCTGCTATCGGCTCTGTCACTTGCTATATAACCCTCAAGGCCATTGCCTGCCACTGCAATACTTCCTTCGTTGTCAAAAGTATTAATGGGGTAACCTAAATTTAAAGGGCTTGACCAATCACCCTCTATTTTTTTTCTAATCACAAATAAATCGGCGCCCCCAAAACCAGGCCATCCATTGGAACTAAAGTATAAAGTTTTATTATCGGCATGAATGAATGGAGCTTGTTCATCACCTGCAGTATTAATAGTAGGTCCCATATTGATGGCCTCTTCCCA
>CAIJZF010000234.1 GCA_903825095.1 uncultured Bacteroidota bacterium
AGTAACTGTTTAGTTTTCATTAACAATAAATTCTGTAATTCTAGCGTTATTTTTGTAGCTAGTATGGAAATAGCTATCTTATAATACTAACAGATGTTCATTCGATTCACCCTTTTACTTGGATTTTTCTTTTTAAGCATTGCCTGTGGCACTGGTCAAGGCCCTCGTTTTTTAGATATCACACATACAACTATACTTAGTAATGACGAAAAAGAGCGTTTAATAGCTGAGGTAAAGGCTAAATATGAAACCCTATTGGGTAATAAAGGATTTAGCGGTGAGATCTTAATTGCTAAAAACGGGGAAGTCATTTTTGAAGATTATAAAGGGTATTCAAATTTTTCTGATAAAACAGCGATAGTTCCTGAAACCCCTATTCATTTAGCTTCCATTTCTAAAACATTTACTGGAATGGCTGCCCTTAAATTATGGGAGCAAGATAAATTGGATCTTAAAGCTCCAGTTACTAAATACATTTCTAACTTTCCTTATGCTAGTGTTACTATAGAACAATTACTTTCTCATAGAAGTGGTCTACCCGATTATACTTATTTTATGGAATCTAATAAGTATACTACTGTTAAAGTGAGAAATAGAAGAGGCCGTTGGGTGAAGAAATTAAAATTAATAAAGGCTGAAACTCCATTCAGGCAAGGCTTGTATAATAATCAAGATGTGCTAGACTATATGGTGACAAAGCGACCAGCACCAGCTGCTATGCCTAATAGAGTATTTAAATATTGCAATACCAACTTTGTTGTATTAGCCCTGATTATTGAAAAAATTACAGGTCAAGACTTCCCTACTTATATGGCTGAAACTATTTTTAAGCCATTGAAAATGGAAAACACTTTTGTGTTTAGTGCCAAGAGTATTGATAAGTATACGCCTTCTTATAATGCGCGTATGGTTCCTTATAAAATTGAAAAGTACGATTGCATTTATGGCGATAAAAATGTGTATAGTACCGCAAGAGATATGTATTTATGGGATAATGCCTTAACAGAAGGTACATATTTAAAAGCGGCTACTTTAGAAATGGCCTATCAACCTCAAAGTCCTATTAATAAGTACTATCATAACTATGGTTTAGGCTGGCGTATTTTGGCGAAACCTAATGAAGAAAGACTGGTTTATCATAATGGATGGTGGCATGGTAATAATACTGTCTTTACCCGCTTAATTAATGAATCGGCGACCATCATTATTTTGGGCAATAAGTTCAATAAATCCATCTATAAAGGCAAGGAAATTGCCTCTGTTTTTACAGGTAAGGTAGATACCACCGCCTTGGTGGAGTAAAGTTGCCCTTTTTTGCCCTTTTTTGACTTTTACCCCCTATTTTTGCAGACCTTAAACGAATCTAAACAGAAAACAAAAGAATAAGTATTGCTATGAAAGATCTTCTATTTTATGCCGTTCCGGCAATGGGTATTGTGGGTTTATTGTATACACTCTTGAAATTCAATTGGGTATCTAAACAAGACGCAGGTAATGACCGTATGAAAGAAATTAGCACTTACATCGCTGAAGGTGCAATGGCTTTCTTAAAAGCGGAGTGGAAAATCCTAGGCTATTTTGTGGTAATTGTGGCCCTATTATTAGGGTTTATGGCTACTAAAAATGCAGAAAGTCACTGGAGTATTGCTATCTCATTTGTAATTGGTGCTGTATTTAGTGCAACGGCTGGTTATATTGGAATGAAAGTAGCTACCAAAGCAAACGTAA
>CAIJZF010000235.1 GCA_903825095.1 uncultured Bacteroidota bacterium
ATGCCGTTTTCTATTAATTGTCTATTCAATGTTTCAAGTAAAATAGGATCAATACTTCCCATTTCTGCTGCTTGCTTCAATAAACTATTTCTTTGCTGTAAAATTTTATTATACTGAATTAAATATTTTAAATAGTCTGGATAAATCTGACAAAGTAAACTATCCATTAATTTTCTGCGTTCATCGCTACTGCCTGTAATTATTTGAACATCGTCAGGGGCAATCATCACGCAAGGAATTTTTCCTAAGTGTTGAGAGAGTTTCGTGTAAATAATTTCATCAAAATAAAATTCCTTTTTTAAAGTTTCTCTTATAATACAAGTAATAGGTACTTCTGTTTTATTAATGGTATAATTTCCTTCTATACGCATACCCTCATAAGCATGGTGTACATTTTGCGCATCGGGTCTGTTAAAGTAACTTTTGGTAAAGGATAAATAATAAAGTGCATCCAAGACATTGGTCTTGCCCGTTCCATTACTACCCACAATACCCACAATACGATGCGTGAATTCAAATTGCTTTTGAACGTAATTTCTAAATTGGACTAATTTAAGTTGTTGAATGCCCACCATGACTGCAAAATACAAAGGGAATTGTTTCCTCCCTTTAAAATTCAAGAAAAGGGTGTAATTTTATTAAAATTTTATAGCATGACGCTTATTAGTGAGCAACAGCTTCCCAGCATTATAAAAAGACTGGCCCATCAGATTTTAGAAACTTATCCTGGTTTAACCAATGCAGTCATTGTAGGTTTACAACCTAGAGGTGTTTATTTAAGTGACCGTATTGTAGCAGCCTTGCACCAAGAGCTACCAGCAGACAAAGTTCAATATGGTAAATTGGACATTACCTTTTATAGAGACGATGTTAGACGAGATTTACATTTAGCAAAGGCCACCGACTTACCCTTCAGTATTGAGGGCAAAACGGTGATTTTAATAGACGATGTATTATTTACAGGCCGTACCATTAGAGCGGCCCTAGACGCCTTACTTTCTTTCGGAAGACCCTCTAAAGTGAGCCTTTGTGTTCTAGTAGACCGCAAGCCCAGTAGGGAATTACCCATTCAACCCGACTTCACTGGCAAGGAAATGGTAGATAGCAGTCCTTATAAGGTAAAAGTAAGATGGAAAGAGAATGATGGGGTGGATGACGTTATTTTATTGGTTGATTAGAAAAATTTATACTAATTTTGTTTTTTAATGGCACTAACTACCAAACATCTTCTTGGTATCAAGGACCTCAAAACTGAGGATATCCAACTTATTTTATCTACCGCTACTCAATTCAAAGAAGTTTTACAAAGACCCGTTAAAAAAGTTCCCACTTTAAGAGACGTTACCATTGTGAATCTTTTTTACGAGAATTCAACAAGAACCAGAATTTCCTTCGAACTAGCTGAAAAACGCTTGTCTGCGGACGTAGTGAATTTCACTGTTTCAAGTTCTTCTGCAGCCAAAGGTGAAACATTGCTTGATACAGTCAATAACATTCTTAGTATGAAAGTGGATATGGTGGTCATGCGCCATAGTGCTTCAGGAGCTCCACATTATTTAGCCAAACATATAGACGCAGCCATTATCAATGCAGGAGATGGAATTAATGAACATCCTACACAGGCTTTACTAGACGCTTTTTCCATGCAAGAAAAAACAGGAAAATTAGCGGGATTGAAAGTGGCCATCATCGGAGATATCATGCATAGCAGGGTTGCTTTAAGTAATATTTATTTACTGAAGAAAATGGGTGCAGAAGTAATGGTTTCAGGGCCACCTACTTTAATACCCACTTATTTGCAAAAAGCCATGGATGTGCAAGTGGAATACAATATCGACAAAGCCCTAGCTTGGTGTGATGTAGCCAATGTGCTTAGAATTCAATTAGAAAGGCAAAATCAGCCTTTATTCTCTTCTTTAAGAGAATATAACCTAGCATATGGTATCACTAAAAATAGACTAGATAAGCTTAATAAGGAAATAGTCATTATGCACCCTGGCCCCATTAATAGAGGTGTCGAAATAGATAGTAATGTGGCAGATAGCCCACACTCTATCATTTTAGACCAGGTAGAAAATGGGGTAGCAGTAAGAATGGCTTGTTTATACCTTTTGACAGGTAGATCCAACCCTTCTTAATTAGTTAATCAGCCTTAATCTCTTTTTTCCTAACTATTTTCTTACTTTTAAGCCATGCAAAGAATCTGCTTATTTCCTGGAACTTTTGATCCTGTTACATTAGGTCATATCGATATTATTGATAGATCCTTACCCTTATTTGATAAAGTGGTGGTAGGTATTGGTATTAATGCTTCCAAGAATCCAATGTTTACCGCAGACCAAAGAAAACAATGGTTTGAAGAAATATATAAGAATCAACCGCAAGTAGAAGTAGCTATTTATGATGGACTCACTGTAAAGTTTTGTCAATCTATTGGCGCTAAATTTATTTTAAGAGGCATTCGCTATGTAAGCGATTTTGAATATGAGAAAACCATTGCCGATGCCAATCGCACCATGGATAGACATATTGAAACTATCTTTTTAACAGGAGAACCTAAATATACTTCTGTGGCTTCTACTATTGTGAGAGATATTATTAGAAACGGGGGAGATGCTTCTCCTTTCTTACCAGAAGCCGTTATTAAAAGTTTGAATAAATAAAAGCTTAAATATAAAAGCTTAAATAAACAAGCGCTTACATTAGCAAAACTTGGTTTAAAAAATTTACTGATTAATTTTTAACCTGTAAGCTTCTATTACTTCCAATATAGTTGGATAAGTTTGCTCTAAACATTTTCTAGCGGTTGCTAATGAATGCCATTCAATTTTTTCAATATCTTCTGTGGTTTGAGGACTGCCTTCTTGCATATCTGCAATAGTCATATGAAACCAATAAGTTCGTTTAACCACTTCCTCTTGTAAATATTTATCAAAATATATATGGTTCGTGAATTTTAATAAATCATGTAATTTGATATTACGAATGCCCGTCTCTTCTTCTACTTCTCTAATGGCACAAGATTGTATGGTTTCACCTTCGTCTAATTTACCCTTGGGCAAATCCCAGAAACCTCTTCTAAATATCCATAAAATTTCACCTTGCGCATTGGTTAGAAGGCCACCTGCTGCTAATATTTGTTTGGGCATAAAAATGTGTATAGTATTTAGTAAATCCTGAAGTGATTCTAGCAAT
>CAIJZF010000236.1 GCA_903825095.1 uncultured Bacteroidota bacterium
TTAATGCTGCAATTAGTCATTTGTGCAATTTCTTTAAAACTTAAATTGGCATAATGTCTTAGCACAATAATTTCTCTTTGTTCTTCAGGAAGTAGGTCAACTAATTCTTGAATATTTTTATGCGTTTGACTGCGGGTCATTTTATAGTCGGCAGGATGGTCGGCGTGTTTGATAATTTCAAATAAATCCTGGTCATCACTTGTTTTAATAGTGGGTGTGCGTTTTACTTTTCTAAAATGGTCTACTACAAAGTTGTGAGAGATGCGTAAAGCCCAAGGTAAAAACTTACCTTCTTCAGCATACTTTTTTTGTTGAAGGTTGTCGATAATTTTTATTAAAATTTCTTGAATTAAATCTTCGGCTAAGTAGCTGTCTTTTACCATGAATAAAATGGCATTGTAAATTCTATTTTGGTGGCGCTCTAATAAGGCATCAAAAGCACGAGAATTACCGTCTTGAAAAGATTGAATGAGTTCGTTGTCTGAGAGTTGAATTTCTTTGTTCATTGTTTTTTTAGGGTAGGTTTCGATGGGTTAGTAGGACCAAATTACTAGCTATAAGGACTGAAATTGCGTTTGTGGAAAACAAGAAAAACATTTCAAAGCTATCCACATTTTGAAGCATAAAAGAGGGTACAAATTTCTACAACTAAATGGGCTAGAATCTGTTATTTTGCTATATGGCAGGGACTAAAAAAGCGCAAAAAGCAAAGACGGAAAATAATGACATTCAAATAGTGGGTGCCAGGGTACATAATTTGAAAAATGTATCTGTTGAGTTCCCGCGCAACCAGTTTATTGTGGTGACTGGGGTTTCGGGGAGTGGAAAGTCGTCTCTTACTATTGATACCTTATTTGCGGAGGGCCAAAGGCGCTATGCGGAGAGCTTGTCATCCTATGCCAGACAGTTTATGTCTCGTATGGGTAAGCCCGATGTAGATTATATTAAGGGGCTTTGCCCGGCCATTGCCATTGAGCAAAAGGTGGTGACCCGCACTCCAAGAAGTACAGTGGGAAGTATGACCGAAATTTATGATTACCTAAGGGTATTTTATGCAAGGGTGGGAAAAACCTATTCGCCCATTAGCGGTTTGGAAGTAAAAAAGCAGGATGTGCAGGATGTTTTGGAATTTATTCAAAAGGGGAAAACCGGAGACAAGATGGTTTTAATTGTTCCTTTTAAACAACAAGCCAAAAGAGATATACAAGAAGAACTGAATATATTATTGCAGAAAGGTTTTGCTAGAATTTATTTAAGAGCCGGTGGCACATCTAATGCAACAGCTGCATCAAGTATTCTAAGAATTGAAGATGCACTTGCCATGACTAAGGCTGAAATAACCAAAACCATTAAGGCGCATGATGTATATGTATTAATAGATCGTGTGGTGGTGAAAGCATTTGATGAAGACGATATACACCGCATTAGTGATTCTATAGGCACTGCCTTTTATGAAGGAGAGGGCATTTTATGGGTGGAGCAAAATGAAACCATTTTAAAAACTTTTAATAATAAGTTCACTTTAGATGGGATGGATTTTGATGAGCCTAGTCCTAATTTATTTTCTTTTAATAATCCCTATGGTGCTTGTCCTACTTGTGAAGGATATAGTCAGGTTTTGGGCATCGATGAAAACTTAGTCATACCCAATACCAATTTATCGGTTTATGATGGAGGTGTAGCGCCTTGGAAGGGAGAGAAATTGGTTTGGTGGAAGGATCAGTTTGTAAAAGAGGCAGGCAAGGCAGGCTTCCCTATTCATCAACCTATTAATAAATTAACTAAAACGCAAACCACACAATTATGGAAGGGTGTGGGCAAGGCATTAGGCATAGATGCTTTTTTTGAAGATGTAAAAGCGCATTTATATAAAGTACAGTTTAGGGTAATGCTAAGTAGGTATCGTGGAAGAACCAACTGCCCCGATTGTGAAGGTTACCGCGTGCGCAAGGAAGCCTTGTATGTAAAAATTGCAGGCAAACATATTGGAGAATTATGTGCTATGCCTGTAAAAGATTTACAAGTTTGGTTTACACAATTAAAATTATCGGAGCATGATAAGCAAGTAGCCAAGCGTTTATTAATTGAATTAGAACAACGCATTCAAACTTTAATGGATGTAGGCTTGGGCTATTTAACCTTGTCAAGACTTGCCAATAGTTTAAGTGGTGGAGAAAGTCAAAGAATACAACTCACCAGATGCTTAGGATCTAACTTAACCAACTCCTTATATATTTTAGATGAGCCTAGTATTGGACTACATTCAAGAGATACTGAAAGGCTTATTAAAGTATTACAAAACTTAAGAGACTTAGGCAATACGGTAGTGGTGGTAGAACACGACGAACAAATTATGCGTCACGCCGATCATATCATAGATATGGGCCCTTTGGCAGCGCATCAGGGCGGAGAAGTAGTAGCAGTAGGCAATGCAGCAGCACTTATTAAAGATAAAAATAGTTTAACCGGAAAATATTTGAGTGGGGCTATGAGTATACCCATTCCTGCTAAAACAAGAATTTCTAAACACTTTATAAAATTAGAAGGGGCTTATTTACATAATTTAAAAACCATTGATGTAAATTTTCCATTACATAGTTTATGTGTAGTAAGTGGAGTGAGTGGAAGTGGTAAAACCACCTTGGTGAAACAAGTATTGTACAATGCTTTATTAAAAGCAAAACAATTACCTACTGAAATAGTGGGAGGGTACAATGCTATTAGTGGCGACTTACACTTGATTGATCAAATAGAAATGGTGGACCAGAACCCCATTGGAAAATCATCAAGGTCTAATCCGGTAACTTATATTAAAGCATACGATGCTATTAGAGATTTATATTCCAAGCAGGCGCTTTCAAAAATTAGAGGCTTCTTGCCTAAGCATTTTTCTTTCAATGTAGATGGAGGCAGATGTGATACCTGTAAAGGTGAAGGAGAACAATTAGTAGAGATGCAATTTTTAGCCGATGTGCATTTAACCTGTGAGGATTGTGGAGGAAAGAGATTTAAAGAAACAGTATTAGAAGTTCAATACAAAGGAAAAAGTATTTACGAAGTTTTAGAGATGAGTGTAGATGAGGCGATTACATTTTTTAGCGAAGAAAAAAATATAGTACTTGCTATAAGTCCATTGCAAGAAGTGGGACTGGGTTATGTAAAATTGGGTCAGAGCAGTAGCACTTTAAGTGGAGGAGAAGCACAAAGAGTAAAACTAGCTAGCTTTTTAGGTAAGGGCAAGGCTAGTAGTAAAATGTTATTCATATTTGATGAGCCTACTACCGGATTACATTTTCATGATATTCATAAATTATTAAAAGCCTTTAATGCATTAATAGAGCAGGGGCATTCTTTAATTGTAGTGGAACATAATACCGATATTATTAAAGTAGCCGACTGGGTAATTGATATGGGACCAGAGGCCGGCGAGGGCGGTGGTACCGTTGTTTATGCGGGTGTGCCCAAGGGTTTAGCCAAATCTAAGGCTTCTCAAACAGGGAAGTACTTAGACTAATTACTATGTAACTTATTTAAAATCAATTAATTAGATAGATTAAATTTGTCAGTTTAAAAATTCTTTTATTATTTTTGTTGTAACTAAAAAATAGTTGCAAATTTGTATGACAAAGAAAGATAAACTACTAGAAAGGTTCTTAACACAACCAAAGGACTTTACTTATAACGAGCTTAAGAAGTTAATGAATAGTTTAGGATATGAGGAGAGTAATCTTGGTAAAACTTCAGGATCGAGGGTTCTGTTTTTGAATATTGAAAATGGCAATAAAATTAGAATTCATAAGCCACACCCAATTAATGTTTTGAAACCTTATCAGATAAAAGAAATTATAGAACAATTAATATTAAAAGAAAAAAAATGAAAAACACATTAAATTTTAAAGGGTTCTTGGGATCTGTAACTTTTAGTGAAGAAGATGAGGTTCTTTATGGAAAAATAGAGTGTATTGACGATTTGATATTGTACGAAGGCACTACCGTTACTGAAATTAAGGACGCATTTAAAGAAGCAGTAAATGATTATATTGAAATTTGCAAACAAACAAACAAGCCTTATCTAAAAAGTTTTAAAGGGTCCTTTAATGTAAGAGTTAAACCAGATATGCATCAACGTGCGGTTAGATTGGCAACAATGAAGGGAATTAGTTTGAATCAATTAGTTCAAGCTGCAATTGAGAAAGAATTAGAAGCAGCTTAGTTTTAATTTCTATATAAATCCTGGCTAGTGAAATAGACTAACGTAATCTATCAGCACTTTTCACTTTGCGTTCGTCTTTGTAAATATTAACCATTGCCATAATTTGTAAAATGGGGATGATGAATAATGCAAGAGAAGGTAAGGTGAAGCCGCCACCTGGATTGGCTATGACTATTTTGTAAACGAAATATCCAATAAGTACCGATAATAAAAAGTTTATAAGTACTACTTTTAGTTGCAACATACGGTTGCCATATAAAAAGATAGATATAAAAGAAAGGCAAGCACTAAATGCCAAAGAGATAAGTGTGCTGTACTGAGCGCTACCATTAATTTCTAAAGCAAAGGGAGTAGGCGTATAATAAAAAGGAAAACGCAGAGCAGAAAAGGCTGCAGCGCTGGCAAGTAAAAGCCAAATGGTTTGTATTCTTTGTATCATAGTATAAAGTTAATCTATTTCAAATAAAAAAACCTCCGGCTAAGGGAGGTTTTAGGTATAATTTAAATGACTCTTAGGCTAATAAGCGTAATTTATTTTTTTTACTGATTAAACTCATTAAAGTTAAATGCTTAGTTTATCCTAGTTCTGGATACAATACAAATTGCTCCATAAACTTGTTTACTTCTTTTTTAGTTTCTGCCAAAACAGTTTCATTGTCTGCATTCATTAAAGCTTTGTCAATAGCTTCTACTACAAATGGAATATGTGTTTCAGTCATACCGCGAGTAGTAATAGCAGCCACACCAAAACGAATACCTGAAGTAACAAAGGCCGATTTATCATCGTAAGGCACCATATTTTTATTAGCAGTAATATCGGCATGTCCTAAAACCTGTTCCGCTTTTTTACCACTAATATTTTTATTGCGTAAATCAATTAACATTAAATGATTATCGGTACCACCACTAATAATTTCATATCCTTTAGCTACAAATGCAGCAGCCATGGCTTTCGCATTGGTTTGTACTTGCTTTTGATACACCATAAATTCATCAGATAAAATTTCTCCAAAGGCAATGGCTTTAGCAGCAATCACATGCTCTAATGGACCACCTTGTGTACCAGGAAACACCGCCATATCAATAATATTGGACCATAATCTTAAATTCCCTTTCATGTCTTTCAAGCCTAAAGTATTCTCACCATCTTTCGCCATCATAATAACGCCACCACGTGGTCCGCGTAAAGTTTTATGTGTAGTAGATGTTACAAAATGACAATGATTAAATGGAGAGCTTAATAAACCTTTTGCAATTAAACCAGCTGGATGTGCAA
>CAIJZF010000237.1 GCA_903825095.1 uncultured Bacteroidota bacterium
GATAACTTCTTTCCTTCATCAATAGGAAAACTTTGTATAAAACCATTAGCACCCATGGCTTGTATACCTGCTTTTTGATATTGTGCTATAATATAGTCTACTGCTTTTTGTTCTCCTGGTGTTCCAGCACGACGACCTTCTAATTCATCACTCGCTAAAAATTTAATGTGGTTTTCTAAGTTTTGAATGAGCACTTTATCAGCTCTTTTAAGCTTTTGAGCATTCAATAAAAAAGGGAATAAGACCACTAAGAACAAGGCAATACGGCGCATATATATCTGATTGAGCCCCAAAGTTAAATAAAGCTATTAGCAAAACACAGCAAACTCTGAAATTTGATATGATTTTTATCATCTTTCCCGCTCTGCTCAATTTCTAATTTCGTAAGTCTAGCCCAATCATAAAACCTAGCTTTGCGACCACATGAATGCCGGTATACATATTGCATTAGTGGGCAACCCCAATAGCGGAAAAAGTTCTCTTTTTAACGCACTTACGGGTATGCACCAAAAAGTGGGCAATTTTCCGGGCGTTACCGTAGACAAGAAAACAGGCCAAATGCAATTAGCAGGCCAGCCTACTACCCTTATTGATTTACCAGGTACTTATAGTTTTTATCCCAAAAGAGAAGATGAGTGGGTAGCCTATAAAGTACTGATGGGTGTGGATGAAGAAGTAAAAACAGATTTAATATTACTTATTGCTGATGCAAGTAATTTAAAAAGAAACTTACTTTTTTGTAGTCAAATTATAGATTTAAAAATTCCGGTAGTATTAGCACTTACCATGAATGATTTGGCTGCAAAAAAAGGAATTAAAATTGATATAGCAGGACTGCAAGAAGATTTAGGTATTCCAGTGGTAGCCGTTGACGCTAGAAAAAATAAAGGACTTACTGAATTAAAAACGGCTTTAACGAATATCATACAAACTACGCGATCAAAAAATCAGGAGAGTTTTATTGATAATAAAAAACTAGCGCCCGCTGCTATTGACGCTTTTAAAAAATTATATCCTACCCATAGCGATTATGCTGCGCTGCATTATTTAATGCATCATGAAACATTTCCTTTAGATAGAGAAATGCAACAAGAGATT
Source organism: uncultured Bacteroidota bacterium (assembly GCA_903825095.1). The sequence continues at coordinate 1,099 of CAIJZF010000237.1, forward strand.
GAGCAAATTGAAATTGACAACGATTTTAATCATACCAAAACCCAGGCACAGGAAATATTAGAACGCTATAGTCATATTAGTGAAATAATGAAAACGAGGGTGACTACCCCCGACCCAACTGCCAATAAAAAAAGATCTGAAAAATTAGATTCTATTTTTTTACATCGTGTGGGCGGTTATGCTATTTTACTTTCTGTATTGTTTGTTTTATTTCAATCGGTTTTTTGGATGGCGAAATTTCCCATGGATGGCATTGAATGGATATTTACCCATTTGACTACTTATTTAAACTCAGTGCTACCGGGTGTTTGGTGGGAGGATTTACTAGTGAATGGACTAGTAGCGGGTATTGGAGGCATTGTGGTATTTGTACCGCAAATCATGATTTTGTTTGGACTCATTACTTTATTAGAAGACACTGGTTATATGGCGCGAATTAGTTTTTTAAGCGATAAGCTTATGCGCAAAGCAGGTTTAAATGGAAAGAGTGTCATGCCCATGATTAGTGGTTTTGCATGTGCAGTGCCTGCTATTATGAGTGCCAGAAATATTGAAAATAAAAAAGAGCGACTTCTTACTATTATGGTAACGCCTTTTATGAGTTGCAGTGCAAGACTTCCGGTGTATACTATTTTAATATCGCTGGTGATAGATGATAGAATGTACTTTGGTTTTTTAAGTTTACAAGGACTGGTGATGATGGGATTATACTTAATGGGTATAGTGATGGCCCTTTTAGCAAGTACGGTTTTAAAATGGTTTATAAATATTAAAGAGAAAAGTTATTTTATATTAGAGCTACCTGTCTACCGCGCGCCTCGTTGGAAAAATGTGGGCACTACCATGATACAGAAAGCAGGCATATTTGTAAGAGATGCAGGTAAGGTGATTATAGTAATTAGTATACTCTTATGGTTTTTGAGTAGTTATGGACCTTCTGCTCCTATGCAAAAAATTAATGAAAATTATGCAGCGCAAAAATTAGTGCTTGCAAATAATCAAACCCTGCAATCAAATACTGAAAACACAAAGACGCTTAAGCAAATAGAAAAGCAGTATAGTAGTGAAAAACTAGAAAACTCTTATGCAGGCATTTTAGGAAAAAAATTAGAACCATTGATTGCGCCCATGGGCTTTGATTGGAAAATAGGTATTGCCCTTGTTACTTCTTTTGCAGCAAGAGAAGTATTTGTGGGCACCATGGCCACTTTATATAGTGTGGAGGAATCGGATAATAGCTCACTGAGAGAAAAACTAAAAGCGGCGGTAAGGCCTGATGGAACACCGGTGTATAGTTTAGCAGCAGCTTTATCTTTAATGGTTTTTTATGTATTAGCCATGCAGTGTATGAGTACCCTGGCTGTAGTGAAAAGAGAAACGCAAAGTTGGAAATGGCCCACCGTTCAATTTTTTATGATGACGGGGCTTGCTTATTTAATGAGTTGGTCGGTGTATGTAATTGCGAAATAATCGCTTGAAATAATTACCTATTAAAAGCTAATTTTAAAAAAGATAATTTTCTTACCTGCTTTTTACTTCCTCAAAAGCTTCATCATAGTCGGCACGAATAGTACCCATCATTCTATCCCAAATAAGAAAGTACAAACCATAATTGCCCTTGAAATATTTATGGTGTTGGTTGTGGTTGACAGAAGTGTTCACCCATTTGCCTATCATACTTTTACTGAAACCTTTTGGATATAATTCCCAGCCTAAATGGCCGTAAATATTATACATAATAGAAAGTAAAAAGAAAATAATTATATGCGTTGTATGCACTGGAATGGTAAATAAGAAAACGACAAAAATACCTACTTCCACAATAGATTCTAAAGGATGAAAGGCATAAGCAGCCCAGGGCGAAGGGTTGGTGGACTTATGATGCACTAAATGCATAATATTAAAAAGAGACTTATGATGCATAATACGGTGTGTCCAATAAAAATAAGTATCGTGCATGATAAACATAATAGGATAGGCTAAAAAATAATAGAACCAGCCGTAATCACTAATATTATTGTATATAGTAGTATGGGGCTTCATTGCAGGGTTTGCAATAAAAAATAATGGAATGAAACCAAAAATTAAAATAGTAATTGTACTGTAGAATATTTCACGCAGGTAGTCGGAGTTCTTAGGAAAAAGGGATTGTATTTTTTTATGTAGAATCTTATTTTTAAGTACCACATAAAATAATAAGAAAACGGCGCCAGCTATTAAATAATACCTGCTGCCAATTCTTTGCAAAAAGAAAAAATATTTTTGAAAATCAAAAGCCATAACTAATAGTAAATATTGGACTGCAAATTAGCTAAAGAATTGGAGGATTACCAACCACTAATAGCTAAAATTTCTTTCGTGTGGTCCTTCGTATCAGGCTTATCAATAATATGTCTAACCATTCCTGCTTCATCAATCAAAAAGGTTGTACGAGTGGTGCCCATATAAGTGCGGCCCATAAATTTCTTCTGGCCCCATAAATTGTATTTGTCTACTATTTTCTTGTCCTCGTCGGCTATTAAAGAAAAAGGAAGTTCGTATTTAGCAATAAACTTCTCATGCGACTTCACCGAGTCCACGCTAATCCCTAAAATTTGTAACCCTTTCTTTTGCAAGGCTTTATAATTATCGCGCAGATTGCAAGCTTGCGCTGTACATCCTGGAGTGTCGTCTTTTGGATAGAAATAAAGGACAAGCTTTTGCCCCTTAAAATCGGCTATAGAAACTGTATTACCGTGCTGATCAACGCCTTTAAAGGCCGGCGCTTTAGAACCTTCTTTAATAACTGCCATATACTTGAATTGGCGGTGAAGATAGCATTTAAAAAGGACAAAAATGTTTAGGCTTAAAATGGGGCAAATTCAGGCAAATTTTTGTAGGTTTGCGCAATTTATATTTTTGTACGCTATGCCAAAAGACAATACCCTCAAAACGATCTTAATTGTAGGTTCTGGCCCCATTATTATTGGTCAAGCCTGCGAGTTTGATTACTCAGGATCACAAGCAGCCCGCTCTTTAAGAGAGGAAGGCATTAAGGTTATCCTTATTAATAGTAATCCGGCAACCATCATGACCGATCCAATGATGGCCGATAAAGTATATCTATTGCCATTGACTATTGAAAGCATTGAACAAATCTTACAAGAAAATCAAATTGATGCCGTGCTTCCTACGATGGGCGGACAAACTGCATTGAACTTATGTAAGGAAGCAGATGAAATTGGTTTATGGAAACAATACAATTGTAGAATGATTGGTGTGGATGTGGCTGCGATTGATTTAGCAGAAGATAGAGAACAGTTCAGACAATTGATGGTAAAAATTGGTATTGCAGTGGCTCCTAGTAGAGTTGCCAATAGTTTTTTAGAAGGAAAAGAATTTGCGCAAGTAATAGGATTCCCATTAGTAATACGTCCTTCATTTACCTTAGGTGGAACCGGTGGAGGATTTGTGCATGACGCTTCTGAATTAGATGCGGCATTAGAGAAAGGTTTGAAAGCCTCTCCTATTCACGAAGTATTAGTAGAGAAAGCAGTATTAGGTTGGAAAGAATATGAATTAGAATTATTAAGAGACCAAGCAGATAATGTAGTAATTATTTGTACTGTAGAAAACCTGGATCCCATGGGTGTGCATACAGGAGATTCTATCACCGTAGCGCCTGCCATGACTTTGAGCGATACTTCTTTTCAAGACATGCGTAACAAAGCCATGCTCATGATGCGTAGTTTAGGAAATTTTGCAGGAGGATGTAATGTGCAGTTTGCACAAAATCCGGTAACAGAAGAATTAATTGCAGTGGAAATTAATCCAAGGGTATCACGTTCATCAGCACTTGCATCAAAAGCCACTGGTTATCCTATTGCAAAAATTGCAGCGAAACTAGCTATTGGTTATAGATTAGATGAATTAAAAAATCAAATCACACAAACTACTTCAGCTTATTTTGAACCAGCATTAGATTATGTGATTGTAAAAATGCCAAGATGGAATTTTGATAAGTTCAAAGGTGCCAACGATACCTTAGGATTACAAATGAAAAGTGTGGGTGAAGTAATGGCCATTGGAAGAAGCTTTACTGAAGCCATTCAAAAAGCTTGTCAATCTTTAGAGAATGAAGCCATTGGTTTAGGCTATTATGGAAAGAGTTTAATGAAGAATGAGGAATTGATGGAATACATCAAAGTTCCAAAATGGGATCGCATATTTAGAATTAAAGATGCGCTTATGCAAGGATCTACAGTGCGTTCTATTGCAGCAGCCACGGGCATTGACAACTGGTTTTTATATCAAATAAGAATCATCTGCAATGTTGAAAAAGAATTAATGAAGCATTCTCTTGAAACTATTACCATAGAATTAATGAAAGAAGCCAAGCAACATGGCTTTAGTGATATGCAAATTTCTAAACTACTAACAGGCAATACCAATGACGATGCGGTCTATGAAAAAAGAAAGGCTTGGGGTATTACAAGGGTTTACAAAATGGTAGATACTTGTAGCGCCGAGTTTGAAGCGAAGACACCGTATTTTTATTCCACCTTTGAAAATTAATTCAACCCACCGAATTCTATACAACTAATTAAAGAAAACTAAATACTATGAACGTAAAAGATATCGTAGCCTTAAATGAAAAAGAAACCAGAGCAGGATTTGGTGAAGGCATACATGAATTAGCAAAAGAAAATAGTGAAGTAGTAGTATTAACTGCAGACTTAGCAGGTTCATTTAAATTAGGACCCTTTATTAAAGAATTCCCAGATCGTTTTATAGAAGTAGGTATTGCGGAAGCCAATATGATAAGTATGGCAGCGGGTTTAACCATTGGTGGTAAAATTCCTTACACTACTACCTTCGCAAATTTTAGTACAGGAAGAGTGTATGATCAAATTAGACAAAGTGTTGCTTACTCCGATAAGAATGTAAAAATTTGCGCATCACATGCGGGATTAACTTTAGGAGAAGATGGTGCCACGCATCAAATTTTAGAAGATATAGGACTAATGAAAATGTTACC
>CAIJZF010000238.1 GCA_903825095.1 uncultured Bacteroidota bacterium
CTACTACGAATCCCTTAGAACTTACATTTATATTGAATGACGCTTCTGTCAAATATATGTTCGCGAGTAATAAAGAACTATATGATAAGGTTATGTCTATTAAAGACAAAGTAGATTGTTTAAAAGAGGTGTACACATTTGATCGTATTGCGGGCGCTAAGCATTGGTCTGAATTAAGAAATAATGACGCCGCATTATTAGCCCAAGTAGATCAAATTAAAAAAACCATACCTGTTGAACAAGTAGCCACTTTTATTTACACTTCAGGAACTACGGGTACTCCCAAGGGAGTTATGTTAACGCATAAAAATATTTACTTTAACTTATCGATGGGAAAAAAATCTTTTCCTTTCAACGATGCACCCGACCAAAAAGTACTCAGCTTTTTACCACTGAATCATATTTTTGAAAAGCTCGCTTCTTATATTTATTTATATAGTGGCATGAGTATTTATTATGCAGAAAGCTTGGAAACCATTGGCGATAATTTAAAAGAAGTATCTCCTGACGGATTTTCTACCGTGCCAAGACTTTTAGAAAAGATGTTTGAAAAAATTATGATGAAGGGAGAAGAGTTAACGGGGGTTAAAAGAAAATTATTTTTCTGGGCAGTAGCCTTGGCTGAAAAATATGATAATTTAATTCCAGGTTCTTGGTGGTACCGCACGCAGTTAAAACTAGCTAATAAATTAATTTTTGTAAAGTGGCGTGAAGCAGTGGGTGGCAATGTAAAATTTATTGTTACAGGTGGTGCGGCATGTCAAGTGAAACTACTTCGCATTTTTAATGCAGCGCAAATACCTATCTATGAAGGCTATGGTCCTACAGAGAATAGTCCAATTATTAGTGTGAACCAACGTAACCCAGGTGGCTCTAAATATGGTACAGTAGGCCCTGTGATAGAAGGGGTGCAGTATAAATTAGAAGCAGATGGAGAGATATGTGTGGCGGGTCCGAGTGTTATGCTTGGGTATTATAAGCGTCCCGATTTAACAGCTGAAACAATCATTGATGGCTGGTTACATACTGGAGATATTGGCGTCTTGGAAGATGGTAAGTATTTAAAAATTACCGATCGTAAAAAAGAATTATTTAAAACCAGTGGGGGTAAATATGTAGCGCCTCAGCCTATTGAAAATAAAATGAAAGAGAGCCCATTTGTAGAACAAATTATGCTGGTGGGTGATAATAGACGATTTGTAAGTGCTTTAATAGTGCCTTCTTTTGCTAAATTAAAAGACTGGTCTAAGCAACATGGTATTGAATATGTAAGCAATGCAGAAATTATAAAAAATACAATGGTGCTTACTATGTTACAAGATATAGTGGATGAGTATAATAAATTATTCAATCAGGTAGAGCAGGTTAAAAAGTTTGCTTTAATACCAAGAGAGTGGAATATAGATAACGGAGAGATGACGCCAAAATTAAGTCTAAGAAGAAAAGTAGTATTAGGCAATTTTGAAAAAGAGATTGAAGCGATGTATGTGTGATAAAAAGGCTTAGAAACTATTTAAAAATCATTTTAAATTAAACTATGTTTAAAAAAATTAGCGCTCTTAAAAAAAATAGTCTTCTTTTTTGCTTGTTTCTTTTTTTTACTATAACATCTATTCCCGTTTTTGCTCAATCTACTAATGGTAACATTCCTAATCCATTTTTTAATTCAAAAGGAAAACTTATTATCATTGGAGGAGGTTCTATTCCCGATTCTTTATTTAGTTTTTTTGCAAACTATATTGGTGGCAAGGATCAACCCGTAGTGTATATTCCTACTGCCACCACCGACGAAGAGTATATCCAAAAAGGCGAACACCTTATTAAATTCACTTCTCAAGGCTATACTAATTTAAACACCATACACACACGCGATAAAAAAGAGGCGGACAATCCAAAAAATATTGAGCTGCTGCGTAATGCCAAGGGCCTGTATTTTGGAGGAGGGGATCAGCAATTAATTGCCGACGCCTATGCAGGCACTAAACTCTATGATGAATTTATTGCCTTATTAGATAGAGGAGGTGTTATTATGGGAACTTCTGCAGGAGCCACTATTATGGGCTCTTTAATGATTGGAGGGGATGCTAGAGATGATATAAGTAAAAAGTACAATTTTAACCCGGCCTTTTCATTTATGACTAATACGGCATTAGATCAACATGTATTAGTGCGCAATCGACAATTCGATTTAATTTCTGTGGTTGAAAATTACCCTGGTACTTTAGGTATTGGAATGGACGAATCAACGGCCATTATAGTAGAAGCCGGACAATTTAAAGTTTGGGGTAAGTCTTATGCAATGTTATATGATCCTATGGACTGGGCTGAACAAAAAAAGAAATGGGGTAAAGTTTTAAAACCCTTTAAGATGATGGCTTCAGGTAGCCGTTTTAATTTTGTGACAAGAGAGATTATAAAATAGTAGCGCAGTTATCAAAGCCTCCTTAAATTTTTTATTAAACTTTTGACGCTAAAAACTTTTCTTTAATAATGGCTTGTACTTGTTTGCCTTGAATTTTACTTTCTAACCAAGAGATAATATCTAAGTACATAAAGGCCCTGCTTTCTAATTTATTGGTAGTAAGGGGTTGCAAGGTTTCTAATAAAACAGTAAATGACTTTTTAATAGCCGCCTTACTATTCAATAAACTATTTTCTTCACCACCACTTTGAATAGACTTTCTTAAGAAATTAAATAATACTTCTTCTACCGTACTTAAGCTTTTCATTTTATACATAAATCGGTACACCGACTTCGATAAATAATTCACCACTTCTGTATTACCCATTTCATAATGTGCAATTAAATGCAGCAAACGCGCATAACATTGTAAGTCGTCTCTTAAATTTAATTTCCAATTAATAATTCTATTTAAGTAGTCAATGGCTTTCGCAGGCTTGCCTGCACCAAAGTACAAACAGGCAATTTTATAGTAAAACACCAGTACACGGTGGCTATCTAGGTATAGTTCAATTTCCTTCAACTTCGCTTCCATGGCGGGTATCATGGCCAGCCCCTCACTAAAACTACCCTCTAAAAAATGCTTATTAATCTTAGCAATATATAGGTATATAAAGCTTTGAATTAAATTATTTTTATTGTTCAGTACAATGGGTGTATTGCTATAATTTTCTAAAATAGCAATGGTTTCATTTAACTTATCAAAACTTCTTAAATCAAAATGAGAAGTAATTAAATTATGCAGCCCCTTAATATATTGTGCCGTTTCAATATGTTTCATATTTTCTGTGGCATCAAATAGGTCTACCCATTTTTGAGCATACCTGTAATGCATTAGAAAATCCTGTGTAATAAAACCATACCAGCAATAACATTGGTAACGGTACATCTTTTCATAAAATCCTTCTGATGATTTTACTTTCTCCATAATCGGGTCCTGCATTAAGTTGTCTAATGCAAGCCTATCCTCATCATTACGCGCATGACCATGTTGAATATACCAACCATAGAGTTGTAAAGAAAGGTTAGAAATTTTTGCAATATCATCTAAGCGAATATTGACTTCATCAATTTCTTCACTTAATTGTTTTGCGCGGTCTTGCATGCTTCTTGTAATATGCAAGGACTCAATTTTCTTTTCTAAAAATAAAACCTGCAATAAATAAGTAACCTGATTATTTTGCTTGGTTAAAGATTTTATTTTTTCAAGCACGCGTAAGCTTTGAATGTATAAACCTTTATTGTATAAAATTTTAGCGTGGTCTAATTGCTCGTGAATTTGTAAATCAATATTTTCATTTTGCTTTACTACTCTTAAGCTAGATAAAATTTGATCGTATAAATGGGCCTTTAAATTAGAGAGTTGTTGTTTTGAAATTGACTCGTTTTTGCGCAGCAGTTCCTCCTCGTCGTATACCTTCATTTTATCCAAGGCATCAAAAAGCTGAATAGTCTTTAAATCGGCAGAGGCTGAATTGCGCTTCACATACAATTTGAAATTGCGCTTTTCGGCCCTTTCCAAGGATTTAACCAAAATAAATATTGCCTCCGTACTTAGGTTGGGCATCGTAGCTAATTTTAGTTCAAGTTATTGAATATCAATCATTTAATCAAATTTTGACCCCATTACACATTGTAAATTAACCATAATTATGATGTGAATTACTTGTGAATAGTCGGTAAATTTGAACAATATACGGGCCAAAAGCCCGTTTTCTATCTGTAAGATGTTCATAATCAATAAGATGCTTGAGATTGAAGCCCTCAAAATTCATTCAAAAAGGCATTGGCTTAATAACTAAATAAACGAATTAACGATGAGTCAAAAAGTGTTCATATTTGATACTACACTAAGAGACGGCGAGCAGGTTCCAGGATGTAAATTAAACACCCAAGAGAAATTGGCTTTAGCGGTTCGATTAGAAGAATTAGGTGTAGATATTTTAGAGGCAGGTTTCCCTGTTTCTAGCCCAGGCGATTTTGAATCGGTGAATCAGATTGCAAAGACTTTAAAAAATACAGTGGTTTGCGGATTATCGCGTGCAGTACAAAACGATATTGAAGTAGCCGCTGCTGCTTTAAAACCTGCCAAGCGTTTTAGAATTCATACAGGTATTGGTACATCTGATTTACATATCAAATATAAATTCAACGCAACGCGTGAAGAAATTATTGAACGTGCCGTGAGTGCTGTTAAATTAGCGCGCAACTTTACAGACGATGTAGAATTTTATGCAGAAGATGCAGGCCGTACTGATAATGAATATTTAGCAAGAGTCATAGAAGCCGTTGTGAAAGCAGGTGCTACTACTTTAAACATTCCCGATACAACAGGTTATTGTTTGCCTTATCAATACCAAGCTAAAATGGAATACTTGGTAAACAATGTTCGAAATATTGATAAAGCAATTTTGTCTTGTCATTGTCATAACGATTTAGGATTGGCCACCGCGAATTCAGTTGCCGGTGTAATGGGTGGTGCAAGACAAATTGAGTGTACCATTAATGGATTAGGTGAGCGTGCAGGTAATACAGCACTGGAAGAAGTAGTGATGGTTTTAAATCAACACAAGGACTTAGGTTATTATACCAATATTAATACAAGGCTTCTAAACCCTATCAGCCATGAGGTTGCAGAGATTATGCGTATGGGCGTACAACCCAATAAAGCTATTGTGGGTGGCAATGCATTTTCACATTCATCAGGTATACATCAAGATGGATTTTTGAAAGAAGCACAAACTTATGAAATCATCGATCCAGAATTAGTAGGCGCAGAAGCGAGTAAAATTGTTTTAACTGCAAGAAGCGGACGCAGTGCTTTAGCGCATCGTTTACAAAAACTAGGTTATCAGTATACCAGAAATGATATTGATATTTTATATCCCACTTTTTTACAATTAGCAGATAAAAAGAAAGAAGTTACACACGATGATTTAGTAGAAATAGCTACGGCGTATTCGAAATAAGACAAAGAATAAAAGAAAGAATTAATGAATTTAATTAAGAAAGACTAAACGAAAGAAAGTATTACAATGGGAAAAACAATATTTGATAAAATTTGGGACAAGCATGTTGTCAAGATTATTGAAGGGGGTCCTTCGGTATTGTATATTGATAAGCATTTAATACATGAGGTCACTAGCCCGCAAGCCTTTAGTGGTATTGAAAAAAGAGGTGCTCCATTATTTAGACCCAATCAAATTGTAGCCACTGCAGATCACAATGTGCCTACTATGAATCAGCACTTACCAATTGCCGATCAATTATCAAAATTTCAAGTAGATACTTTAATAGAGAACTGTAAAAAACATGGTGTTGAATTATACGGACTAGGCCATCCTAACCAAGGTATTGTGCATGTGATTGGCCCCGAGTTAGGAATTACACAACCAGGCATGACCATTGTATGTGGCGATAGTCATACCTCTACCCATGGTGCATTTGGATCTATTGCATTTGGTATTGGTACTAGTGAAGTGGAAATGGTTTTTGCTGCACAATGTGTAATGCAAACTAAGCCTAAGGTAATGCGCATTAATATTGAAGGCAGTTTACAAAATGGAGTTGTATCAAAAGATATTATTTTATACATCATTGCAAAAATATCTGCAAGTGGTGCCACAGGATACTTTGTTGAATACGCAGGCTCTGCTATTCGTGCATTAAGCATGGAAGCAAGAATGACTATTTGTAATATGAGTATTGAGATGGGAGCGCGTGGTGGCATTATTGCACCCGATGAAACAACTTATGCGTATATGAAGGGAAGGCCTTTTGCACCGCAGGGTGAAAATTGGAATAAGAAATTAACGCAGTGGAAAGAACTTTATTCCGATGCCGATGCAAAATTTGATCTTGAAATAAATATTAATGCAGCGGATATTGACCCTATGATTACTTATGGAACCAATCCGGGTATGGGCTTATCTGTAACAGGAAAGGTACCTACCATGGATAGCATTAGCGATCCTACAGAAAAACAAAACTTTGAAAAAGCATTAGCCTATATGGGTTTAGAAGCGGGACAAAGTTTATTAGGTATGCCAGTTCAATATGTATTTATTGGATCATGTACGAATTCGCGCATTGAAGATTTTAGATTGGTTGCCAGTATTATCAAAGGCAAACAAAAAAATGCTTCCGTGAAAACTTTAATTGTACCAGGTTCACAAGAAGTGGCTAAACAAATTAAAGCAGAAGGCTTAGATAAAATATTTACAGCAGCGGGTATTGAAATAAGACAGGCAGGATGTAGTGCTTGTTTAGGAATGAATGAAGATAAAATACCAGCAGGTGAATATTGTATAAGTACTAGTAATAGAAACTTTGAAGGCCGTCAGGGTGCTGGGGCTAGAACTTTATTAGCAAGCCCATTAACAGCTGCAGCGGCACTATTAACAGGAAAGATTACTGACATTAGAACTATGTTAAACTAAAAAATAAAGACTGACTATATAATATAGTTATAAATAAAATTATAGTATGCAATCATTACAAAAAATAACTAGCAGATTTATTCCACTACGCATTGAAAACGTAGATACGGATCAAATCATACCTGCGCGTTTTTTGAAAGCGACTACGAAGGAAGGCTTTGGTAAAAATTTATTTCGTGATTGGAGATATGTAAACGATGATGAGTCTAAACCAAAAACCGATTTTGTTTTAAATCAAAAACAATTTACTGGCGAGATATTAGTAGCTGCTAAAAATTTTGGATGTGGTTCTTCGCGCGAACACGCAGCATGGTCTATTCAAGACTATGGGTTTAAAGTAGTGGTGTCCAGCTTTTTCGCAGATATCTTTAAAAATAATGCTTTAAATAATGGGGTCTTGCCTGTAACTGTTTCAGATGCTTTTTTACAAGCCATCTTTGCGCAGTCAGCAGAATCTACTTTAACCATTGATTTAGAAAAGCAAACCATTACCATTGATACAACTGGGGCTTCTGAAAGTTTTGAAATTAATGCGTATAAGAAAACCTGTATGTTAAATGGCTATGACGATATTGATTATTTATTAAGCATGAAAGAAGAGATAGAAAAGTTTGAATTAAACCATAATAAGTAATAGAAGAAAAATTATAGTAGATAAATAGTAAGAGATAAATTTTTATCATAATGAAAAAGAAAATAGCAGTCATCCTAGGAGATGGCATTGGTCCAGAAGTAACAGAGCAATCTATTAAGGTATTAAATATCATTGCTAAACAATTCAAGCATGAGTTTAGTTATGAGCATGCTTTAATGGGCGCTATTGCCATTGATAAAACTGGAAATCCCTTACCAGATGAAACTATTAAAATATGTTTAGCTAGCGATGCTATTTTATTTGGAGCCATTGGCGATCCTAAATATGATAACGACCCAACGGCTAAAGTGCGTCCTGAACAAGGTTTATTAAAACTTAGAAAAGAATTACAATTATTTGCCAATATTCGTCCGGTAAAAACTTATGAGACCTTACAACATCTAACCCCTTTAAAACCAAGGATACTTGAAAATGTAGACTTCATTATTTTTAGAGAATTAACAGGAGGTATTTATTTTGGAGATAAAACTTTAAGTGCCGATGGTACAGTGGCCACCGATAACTGTTCTTATTCAGTAGCAGAAATTGAACGCATAGCGCATTTAGCTTTTCAATATGCACAAAAAAGAAAAAAGAAATTAACCTTGGTAGACAAAGCCAATGTTTTAGAAACTTCAAGACTATGGCGTAAAGTGGTACAAAAAATGGCGGGTGAATATAAAGACGTTACAGTTGATTATTTATTTGTAGACAATGCGGCCATGCAAATTATTTTAAACCCAGCTCAGTTCGATGTGGTTTTAACAGAGAATTTATTTGGAGATATTATTAGTGATGAAGCTTCTGTATTAGCAGGTTCTTTAGGTATGTTACCTTCAGCATCTGTAGGTAATACTGTGGCATTGTTTGAACCTATTCATGGCTCTTATCCGCAAGCCAAAGGAAAAGATATTGCTAATCCAATGGGCTCTATTTTATCTGCAGCCATGTTACTCGATCATTTAAGCATGCAAAAAGAAGCCAGCATTGTAAGAGAAGCTGTGGACTGGTGTTTGAGTAATAAGTTTGTTTCAAAAGATATTGACGCCTTAAATAGCTATAGCACTTCAGCGATTGGCGATTTAATATGTGAGTATATAGAAAAACAAGTAACAGGAGAAGGACATGTGCATCATGAGAGATTACATAAGTCCACCATCATCTAAGAAACATTTTATTAAAGAATTTCAAATATGGCACTAAATAAATATTCTAAAACAATCACACTCGATCCAACCCAACCAGCAGCGCAAGCTATGTTTTATGGTATTGGATTAACCGATGCCGATTTACAAAAAGCGCAGGTGGGTGTGGTGAGTATGGGCTACGATGGTAACACTTGTAATATGCATTTAAATGCACTCGCTGATGATATTAAAAAAAGCATTTGGGAGAATGATTTAGTGGGACTTACTTTTCATACCATTGGTGTGAGTGATGGCATGAGTAATGGTACACCTGGTATGCGTTATTCATTAGTAAGTAGAGATGTGATTGCAGATAGTATTGAAACAGTTTGTGGTGCACAATATTATGACGCTTTAATAGCAGTGCCAGGTTGTGATAAAAATATGCCAGGTTCTTTAATTGCGATGGGAAGATTAAACCGTCCTTCTATTATGATTTACGGAGGAACCATTGCACCGGGTCATTACAATGGACAAGATTTAAATATTGTTTCTGCCTTTGAAGCACTTGGACAAAAAATGGCAGGTGAATTAACTGAAGCCGATTTCAAAGGTATTATACAACATGCATGTCCGGGTGCTGGTGCTTGTGGTGGAATGTATACAGCCAACACAATGGCATCGGCTATTGAAGCATTGGGTATGAGTTTACCTTATTCGTCTTCTAATCCAGCACTTAGTGAAGAGAAACAACAAGAATGTAAGGATGCAGGCAAGGCCATTCGTTTATTATTAGAACGCGATATAAAACCACGTGATATTATGACACGCAAAGCATTTGAAAATGCAGTAGCAGTGATTATGGTATTAGGCGGAAGCACCAATGCAGTACTACATATGATTGCCATGGCGAAAAGTGTGGGCGTATCTTTTACGCAAGACGACTTTCAAGCCATTAGCGATAAAATTCCAGTGCTTGCCGATTTCAAACCATCGGGAAAATATTTAATGCAAGACTTACATCAGTATGGTGGTGTGCCTGCTGTGATGAAATATATGTTAGCACAGGGCTGGATACATGGAGACTGTTTAACAGTTACTGGAAAAACCATGGCAGAAAATTTAGTAACTGCACCCGATTTAGATTTTAAGAAGCAAGATATTATTCATCCAAAAGAAAGTCCTATCAAAGCAACAGGACATTTACAAATATTGTATGGCAATTTAGCAACGGGCGGAAGTGTTGCAAAAATTTCTGGTAAGGAAGGAGATGTATTTGAAGGACCTGCGCGTGTATTTGATGGAGAACAATCTTTAATAGAGGGTATCAATTCAGGAAAAATAAAAAAGGGTGATGTAGTCGTTATAAAAAATGTAGGACCTGTAGGAGCCCCAGGTATGCCAGAAATGTTAAAACCCACTTCCGCCATTATTGGCGCGGGTTTAGGTAAGTCGGTAGCACTTATTACCGATGGACGTTTTAGTGGAGGCACGCATGGTTTTGTGGTGGGACATATTACACCCGAGTCTTATAAAGGAGGACTGATTGGACTAGTAGAAGACAATGATATGATTGAATTAAATGTAC
>CAIJZF010000239.1 GCA_903825095.1 uncultured Bacteroidota bacterium
GGGCTCTACAATACTATGCCCTAAACGAATTAGCCATTCAAAACTACTTGCTTTTAACATACCTCCTGTTGCCATACAAATTGCATCGGCATTTATTATTGTGTTATTCGCAAGCGTAATGGCAAAGCCAGCATTCCCTTTCACTATATCTACTAATTCATGATTCAATAAAACTTGAATTTTATATTCTTTTACTTTATTCAGTAGGCATTCTATAATGGTCTCGGAATTATTGGTAGTGGGGAACATTCTACCATCTTTTTCAGTATGTAAGGTCACTCCATTTTTGGCAAACCAGGCAATGGTATTTTTAGTAGCGAATTGATAGAAGGCTTTTTTTAAAAAGCGAGCCCCTCTAGGATATTTTTTCAAAAGCAGTTCTACATCAGGGCAGGCATGGGTTACATTGCATCGGCCGCCTCCACTTACTTTAACTTTAGATAAAATTTTAGTAGTCTTTTCTAGAATAGAAATTTCCCAATCGGGATGTAGCTCCGCAATTTGAATAGCAGAAAAAAATCCAGCTGCACCTCCCCCTATGACAACTATTTTTTTCTTTTTCATTCCAAATTTTTAAATAGAATTATCTACCCAAATTAAAAACTAAATAAGTTCATTCGCTTTTTATAAAAACTTAATAATAAGATGTATTTAAATTACTATTTGCTTTTTCCGCGGCTTCAATAATGGAGAAGTCAGATAAAATAAGCGCTTCTTTATTCTTCACGCAAACATCATGTTCAAAATGTACAGAGACTTTACCATCCTGTGTTTTAACTGTCCAGCCATCTTCTTCTGTAAATACTTTATGCGTTCCTAAATTAATCATGGGTTCTATAGCGAGCACCAAGTTCTCTTTCATTTTAAGTCCAGTTCCTCTTTTACCATAATTAGGCACTTGAGGGTCTTCGTGTAAACTCTTGCCAAGTCCATGTCCTACTAGTTCTCTCACCACTCCATAACCATGTAACTTTTCAGTATGTTCTTGAATAGCAAAACCAATATCTCCTACTCTATTATTGACAATGGCTTTTTCAATACCTTTGTATAAAGACTCCTTAGTGACTTTTACTAATTGTAATAATTCAGGAGCCACTTCTCCAATAATAAAAGTATAGGCGTGGTCTCCATGCCAACCATTTAATACCACTCCTAAATCTATGGAAACAATGTCTCCTTCTTTTAAAGGTGTTTTATTGGGAAATCCATGTACCACTACATCATTCACCGAAGCACATATATTATGCGGATAGCCATGGTAATTATAAAATGATAATGTAGCCTTATGGTCTTTTACATACTGCATGCAGAATTGGTCTATGTCTAAAGTAGTCATACCCGGTTTTAATTGAGTGGCCACTTGCGACAAGGTCTTGCTTACCAATAAGGCAGCCTCCTTCATTAAATTAACTTGCTCCTCTGTTTTTGTATAAACCATAATTCCTTTTATCTTATAAATAAACAAACCTGTCGTTTAAAAGACAGGTTCGTAAATATAAATATTTTAACTAGTACCTTTTAAACTATATAGTTGAATTCGTAATAGGCTGTCTTCCTTGAATACGTCCTGTGTTCATTAATCCATCGTATTGACGCATTAATAAATGTGTTTCTATTTGTTGTAATGTATCTAAAACAACACCTACCATAATTAATAAGGATGTTCCTCCGAAGAAAGTACTGAAACCTTGCGTCACCCCTAATTTTTGTGCAAAGCCAGGTAAAATACCAACTAGTGCTAATAAGATGGCACCTGGTAAAGTAATTTTATCCATTACGGCTCCAATATAATCGGTAGTAGGTTGACCTGGTTTAACACCTGGCACAAAACCATTATTACGTTTAAGGTCTTCAGAAATTTGTTTTGGATTAAAGATTAACGCAGTATATAAGAAGGTGAATCCAATAACCATAATAGAATAAATTAACATGTACCAAACATTACTATGGTCGTTAAAAATCCTAACAATTCCCTGCGCAGAATCGATATTCGTGAATGAAACTAAAGTTGGTAAGAACATGATTGCTTGCGCAAAAATGATAGGCATTACACCCGCACTATTTACTTTAACAGGTAAAAATTGACGTGCACCACCCACTTGAGAACCACCAATGATTTGCTTTGCATAAGTAACAGGTATTTTACGTACACCTTGTACTAGTAAAATTAAACCCATAATAACTGTTACTAAAATAGCAATCTCAATTAAAAATATTAATAAACCACCACCGCCTTTTTGACTCTTAGAACTAAATTCTAATATAAGTGATTGTGGTAAACGACCTAGGATACCCACCATGATAATGATAGATGTACCATTACCTAAACCTTTATCTTGTATTTTTTCACCTAACCACATTACAAATAATGTACCGGAAGTTAAAGTAATAACAGTTGATAACCAGAAATAGGGTTTGAAGGCAGGAATAAGTGCATCTGCATATCCTGGACTATTTAAATAAGCAACATAAGCGCCCGCTTGAAAGACAGTAACGATTACTGTTAAATAACGAGTCCATTGATTAATTTTATTACGACCACTCTCTCCTTCTTTTTGAACTTTTTGTAATTGAGGAACCAAGATGGTCATTAACTGCATAAAGATAGAAGCAGAAATATAAGGCATGATAC
>CAIJZF010000240.1 GCA_903825095.1 uncultured Bacteroidota bacterium
CAGTTTATAGCTAAAGCGAACACTAAGTCTACAGGTACTACTAAGAAGCCTATTAAAACAGGCGGTTCTAGAGGTAGTTGATTAGCATTAGTAGATTAGCGCTAGCTGATTAGCGCTAGCTCATAATAGCTAGTTTTCACTTTACAATAGTTTTACTATTACTTCACCAAGGTAGGTGCGATTATCTTTTGCCATATGGCATAGCCCTTTGCATTCATATGCAATTTGTCTGCTATAAAAATATCTTTAAACACCATTCCACTTGTATCCAACATAGCAGAATGTACATCTAAAAATTGCGTGTGCTTTTGCTTATTTATAAAATCGCGAATGAGCGTATTGGCTGCAACAAACTTTTCTTCCATAGTCCATCTTGCTACACTGGGTTTAATAGATACATACATTACAGGAACTTTATTTCCTAAATGGGTTCTAATAATTGTATATAAAGTTTTAAATCTTTCAAATACTATTTGAGGTGTAATGGTATCACTTGCAGCAATATCATTCTCTCCACAGTAAATATAAATTTGCTTCGGCTTATATTTTAAAATGGTCTCTTGGTTAAAATAAATAATATCGGTTAAGCTAGAGCCACCAAAACCCCTATTAATAATAGGATAGCCTGGGAAATAGTTGCTAATATCTTTCCAATAATTAAAAGAAGAACTGCCCACAAATAAGATACTATTAGCAGCTGGCATGGCAATGCTGTCCTTTTTTATAAATACATCTATCTCGTCTTGAAAAGGAATGGCAGTAGTAGTTTGAGCAGTAGCTGTAAGCATTCCAAAAAGAAAGGAAGATATTAAAATATATATTTTCATAGTGGAATCTTAAAATTAAATTATTAGAAGAAAAAATTAATTCATTGTAAGTTAAGTAAAATAAGGTGAATTGAAATAATTTGATTTAATTTACATTAGTAACTAGCATTTTGTATGCCCCATAAAAAAGGAAAGATGAAATTTATTTATACCGTACTACTACTTAGCCTTTGCATCATAGGTATGAAGCCCAGCTTTGGACAGTTAGCTTCTATACATAAAAAAGAAATAATACAATTAATAAAAGCTAACAAAGAAAAATTAAATAATGTTGACCAGTTAGTGGTAGCCATTAATAATAATGATAGTTCTAATAAAGCCATTGTTATTGCACTAGAAAAAGTAAATAAAAAATGGAAGATTAAATTAGGCCCTGTACAAGCAAGCATTGGAAGAACAGGTTTTGCTTTGCCAGGAGAAAAAATGGAAGGAGATGGCAAGTCACCCACTGGTATTTTTGATTTAGGGCAATTATATACTTATGAATCAAGTGTAAACACAAGTTTGGCTTATATTCAAACTAACTCAGAAGATAAATGGATTGACGATCCCAATCATGAAAATTATAATACCCATATAAGAGGTAATACTACTGCAAAGTCGTTTGAGCATTTAAAGTTGTCTAGTATTGACTATAAATATTGCATGGTCATTGAATACAATACGCATCCGGTTGTGAAAGGGAAAGGCAGTGCTATCTTTTTTCATTTAGCTTCACCCAACTACGACCCTACTGCAGGCTGTGTGGCTATTCAGGAATCGGATATGGATAAAATACTTTTATGGTTAGACCCTAATAAGCAAAAAGCAATACTAATGGGTAATAAGAACCATTTACAGAAATAAGTACACTTTATAATAATATTCTTGCTTGAATAATAGTGGCAATAGTTTGAATAACGCCCATAGTTACAAATAAAGCTTCAAAAGATATAAAATTGGCAATTAAACCTCCAATGGCTATGGCAATACCAGAAACAAAATGTGGATGACCATTAGCTAGACTCCAATGAAACGTATTACTCTTGTCCTCTAAGTTATTGGCAAATAAAGAATCCCAAATGGGGGCACTTAAGGCTTCTGCAATGCCTAAGCCAATTTGAATCATAAAAAGCTGCTGGGTATTATGCACAAATATATATCCAAATGTAAGTAGCGCATTAAGACCATATCCAAATATCATTACCTGCTTTTTATAAATAGAATTATTTATAAACTTTCCCACTATTACATAAAAAATACCCGTGGCCATTAAATAAGCGGCCCATGCCCAGGTTATATCTAATATATCGCCGCCAATTTTTTCAGCATAAATAGCAAATAGAGGGCCGAATAAGCCTTCCCCAAAATACCATAAGCTTGAGGCAATTAATAATATTTTAGTGGTTTTATTTAAACTCATTGTTAAAATTTATAAGTGACCCCGAAGTCAAAAAAGAAAATATTTGCTAAATGAGTTTCAGAATAAGGGGTTGAATTTAGTTTCACTGTTTTGGATATACCATTTAATGTAGTTGTATTCACTGATGTAGTAGTAATTTTATTAAAAGGTATAGCATAAGTAGGAATGAAAGAAAAATTCCAATTTTTAAAATCGTAGCTAATAGGCAAGATAAGCTCCATGTCTAAGAATTTAAATCCTTTCTGATCCACGGTGGTATTGCTTTGCAAGGTACCAGCAGTGGGCGGTTGTTTTATTTTAGGATTTTTAATAGCGTTGATTCTTCTATTGATTGTTGTTTCATAAAAATTCAAACTACTAAAACTGCTAAATATTCCAGGAGTAATAGAAAGCGAATTATGCTTAGTTGAACTAAGTATCATTTCTTTTTCAATACCTGGCACTAATTGCATATCTGCTTTATTGGAAAAGAAAATATCAAAAGAATTATGAAAGCTTAAATACTGTAAATCATAATTAAAAGTAAATCCAAGATCACTTGAAATATTTCCACTTAATAAATTAGACTGACTAGAATAAAAATATTTAGCCCCATAAATTTCACCCGATATTTTTTCACCTAAATAATAATTATAACCAAGATCTAATTCAGAAAAATCATAGCCAGTTTGTCCAGGAGTCAATAAGTAGTTAAGGCTAAAACTTGCATATAGTCCATTGGCAAAATTTACAGTAGCCGTGGTATATAAATAGGGCGCTTTTAAAGAGTCGGCCCTGCCATTGTAAACATAGTCGTTTAAATAATTGGTCTGAATTTTAAAACTAGTGGAATCGTTTTTTGTATTCGACTTTCTCAATGGCTGAGAAGCTAGCGACAAGCTTATGCATAAGGCAAAAAATGAAATAAATACTCTTGGGGGCATTGATTGTTACAATTTGAGTTTTGGACAAAAATTATTTCAAAAAGTTTAATGTAAAAGTATCGAAAAATAAGCACTACAATTCACTTCAATATTTTCAATTCATTTCACTTAGTTCTACCGACTACCATCTACCCCTGTTTTCTTACAAATTTTGTTAAAATAACAATAGTTTGCTCATTCACCTTGCCTTCAATTTGTTCATGGTTGTCCGCTACTAAATGTATTTTTTTTACAATAGTTCCCTTAGGAGCCATAAAGTTGACGCCTTTTACATTTAAGCCCTGCGTTAGAACTATAGTATCTCCATTTTGTAGTTCTGTACCATTGCTATCAACATGAATGGCTGCTTTTTGAAAAGCACTTAAAGCCCAGGTTACTACTATTTCATCGAGTTCAACCGAGGTTAAAATTTCATTCGCCCACTCATTTTCTTTTAAGCTATATAAAATTCGATAACTTAATGCTTGTACACTGGGTTCTGTATTCCATATACTTCCCGCTAAACATTGCCAATGATTACCAGACGCATTACTTTCAATTAAAGAATAACAGTGCTCGCAAACAGCTACTTCGTTTTCAATTTTATCATTGTTTTTAGGGCTTACTGCATAAGCGCTACTTGCTTTTTCTGTGCTACATAATTCACAAAGCGCATCGCACCTTTCTTGTAATTTAGTAGAGATTGTTGATTTCATTAGGGTAATTAATAATTGTAAATAAATTTATAAGAAAGATAAAGAAGGGCCGCTAGAAATAAAGGTAGTGTTAATAGAAGGAAACTTTGATTTTAACCATGTAGCCATGAATTCAGAGCCAGTCTCTTCGCTAGCAATATGCCCAAGTACAATTAAAGATACTTTATCGCCTTTTGATCTTGCATCTCTTATATACTCAGCTGTTTCCCACTCTGAAATTTCACCACATATTAAAACATCGGGTTTGATTTGTCTTAAGCCAGTGAAATGCGCTTTAGAACCCGCTGCACCTAACATAAATAATAACTTAGAGCAATCTTGTTGTAAATCTCCAATATATCTAACCTGTTGTATTCCTATTTTCTCTTTTAGATAAGCAATCACTTGTTCCAAATGCATCGAAGGCAGCTTAGCCAAGGAAGGGATGGCCTTAGTGGTATATTGTTTCCAATTTAATTTCTCTAAGAAGCTAGAAGTAACAGGATCGGGCGATAATCGATGTATATAATCATGATTACGCCAAACTGCAATATTATTTTTTTGAAGTAAGTCATTCTTGTATTCAAACACTGAATCGTTCTTAAGCCAAGCGGTATCGTCTAAATGATTATAGAAAGTGGGCTCATGTGCAATAATAAAATTAGCACCTAGTTCAATTGTTTTTTTAATTACTTCCACTGTTGCAAAAGCAGAAGTAACAATTCCTTTTACTTCCATTTCTTTATGCCCCGATTTTAAAGTATCCACCGTTTCTTTTAAAATTCCACTAGGCACTTCACTAATAAACTTATCCATAACCTGCCCCACGGTAAAGCTTTCATTGAAGCCACTAACAAAGGGAGTCATGCTTAATAAAGGCTTTGCCAATAATACTTGCCCTCCCGCAATCACGGCAGCTTTTGAAATAAAATTTCTTCTTGAGTTATTTGCTTCCATAAAAAATATTTATAGGATGATAAAATATATAAATAGTTATTATCTTCTTCTTGTAAACTTATTGGGCCTTTGTTGCTTTGGCGCATATAAAGGTGTGGGGCCAAACATTTCAGGTACCACTCCTTTTAAAACAGGCACACCTAAAAGCTCTTCAATTTCTGCAAATTTACTTTGCTCTTTTTCTCCCACTAAAGTAAAGGCTGTGCCAGAAGTTGCTGCCCTAGCGGTTCTTCCAATTCTGTGTATATAATCTTCGCCATCATTAGGCACATCATAATTTATCACTAAATCAATGTCATCAATATCTATACCTCTACTTAAAATATCGGTGGCTACTAAAATATTTGTTTTTTGATTTCTAAAATCTTGCAAATATTGTTCTCTACTTTTCTGATCTAAGTCGGAGTGTATTTCTGCTACCGATAATTTAGCATGTGCTAATTTAGAAGTAAGTTGTTTCACATTAGATTTCTTAGAACAAAACACAATTACTTTAGAATATCTTTTCGAGCTAAGCATATCTATAATCACAGGCACTTTTTGTGTATCGTACACCATAAAGGCTTTTTGAATAATTTGCTCTGGAGGTTTTGAAATGGCAATATTAATTTCAACAGGATTCACTAAAATTTTCTTGGCAAGCACTCTCATTTTCGCAGGCATAGTGGCTGAGAATAATAAGTTTTGTCTTTGCGCTGGTAAAAAAGTAATAATTTTTGCAATGTCATCATTAAATCCCATGTCAAGCATTCTATCTGCTTCATCTAAAACAAGATATTTTAAGCCTTTCAATTTCACATAGCCCATATTTAAATGTGCTATCATTCTACCCGGTGTGCATACCACAATATCTACCCCGCTTGTTAGTGCCTTCTTTTCTGCTACAAAAGAACTTCCATCCCCTCCTCCATAAACTGCAATAGAACTTACATCAGTGAAATAAGATAAACCTTCAATGCTCTCAGCAATTTGAATAGCTAACTCTCTTGTAGGAACAATAATTAAAGCATTGATATCTCCTGCAGTGTGCGCGGAAGTAAGTAATCGATGTAAAAGGGGTAATAAAAAAGCAGCTGTTTTACCGGTACCCGTTTGTGCTGCAGCAATAATGTCCTTGCCTTCCAAGATAGGTACCATTACTTGTTGCTGAACAGGGGTGGCCGTCTCATAACCCATCGCGTCAATTCCATCCAAAATACGTTGATCCAGTCCTAAATCTATAAACTTCAAAATACACTATTTTAATAATGTAACGAAGGTACGACTTATCAAGCAGCTATAAAGTGAAATGCGCTATTTACTTGAAGGGTAGCGCTTGCTCTTGGGATGAAAGTACTCCCATGAATGCAGGTATTCTTGATAACTAGCAATAGGTGTTAAGGACAATCCTTTCAATTTACCATCAATACAAATACCATCCTCATTCCAAAGCGATTGAGAATAAGTATCCATTATGGAATCGTTCCTTTTTTGAAACTCTAAACTCATTTTATTAACAGTTCTGTTATAGGCATGAAAAGAAGCGCTATCGTTTTCTAAAAGAATAAGTATGGGCAAAGAAGGTAAAGAATCTTGAATGATTTTATTTTTTTCTACATAATTCCAGTCATAGGTTTTAGCAGACTCGCCTATATCTATGCCAAGCACCCATGACTTAAACTGCCAAGAAGCAGTATCTCTTTTAGTTAAATTACTTTTCGATTTTCCTTTATCATAGCTATCCATTTTTGCCAATGTAGCTGCAAACTTTTCATCGGGCTGAAGCACTTCTGCATTGGGGTGCTTTCTAAACCAAGCCTTCAAACTTAATTGCTCCGAATTAATTTCTTTTAATTTATACCCTTTCAAAGGCCCTGCAATACATTCACCATTGGCTTGTCTCCACCAGCTTTTAGTAGTAGCGTCTTCAAACATGGCATTAAAATGATCCA
>CAIJZF010000241.1 GCA_903825095.1 uncultured Bacteroidota bacterium
ACAAATTGAAAAGCAAGTGGAAGTTTTAAAAGCGTATTTCAATACCAACGATGAAATTGTTTGGCAGGAGTTAGCATTATATAAAGTATTGTCAGAAGAAATTACAGAGAAAGTAAAAGTAGAAAGATTATTAAGAGAATACGGAGCACGCGCTGTAGCCATTAGAAAAGACTTCATCGTTTTTGAAACAACAGGACATAGAGAAGAGACCAATAAATTAATGAAAGCCTTGGAACCCTTTGGCCTAGTGGAATTCGTGCGTAGCGCAAGAGTGGCTATTATAAAGGAAAGTAGCGGTTTTCATGAAAAGTTAAAAGACTTTGAAAAAAAGCAACCTAGTGAAGATGTGATAGAAAATGAATACTTAGGGAAAAGAGAAGCAGTATTTACCATGTAATTATTTTCAAAAAATAAATAGAAATCAAAAACATACATATTCAAAACATAAATTAATTAAACAAAAAATCTAAACAATTATTAAAATGGCAAAGTTAAATTTCGGAGGTACAGAAGAAAATGTTGTAACACGTGAAGAATTCCCGTTAGCAAAAGCACAAGAGGTTTTAAAAAATGAAACCATCGCGGTTATTGGTTATGGCGTGCAAGGTCCAGGTCAAGCATTGAACCAAAAAGAAAATGGGGTTAATGTAATTATAGGACAAAGAAAAAATTCAAAAAGTTGGGATAAAGCAATTGCTGATGGTTTTGTACCAGGCACTAGCTTATTTGAAATAGAAGAAGCCTTAGAAAAAGGAACTATTATTTGTTATTTATTAAGTGATGCTGCACAAATAGCCATGTGGCCAACCGTTAAAAAGCATTTAACGCCAGGCAAGGCCTTGTATTTCTCTCATGGCTTTGGTATTACTTTCAATGAGCAAACTGGTATTATCCCTCCAGCCGATGTAGATGTATTTTTAGTAGCCCCTAAAGGTTCTGGAACTTCTTTAAGAAGAATGTTCTTACAAGGACGTGGCTTAAACAGTAGTTATGCAATCTTCCAAGACGCTACCGGAAAGGCTTGGGACAGAGTTATTGCCTTAGGTATTGCCATTGGATCTGGCTATTTATTCGAGACCAACTTTAAAAAAGAGGTTTATTCAGATTTAACTGGGGAGAGAGGCACATTAATGGGCGCAATTCAAGGTATATTTGCAGCCCAATATGAAGTATTGCGTAAAAACGGACATAGCCCATCTGAGTCATTCAATGAAACAGTGGAAGAATTAACACAATCATTAATGCCACTTGTTGCAGAAAACGGAATGGATTGGATGTATGCGAACTGTTCAACCACTGCTCAAAGAGGTGCTTTGGATTGGTGGAAAAAATTCCGTGATGCAACTATGCCAGTTTTTACAGACTTATATAATAGTGTAGCAACAGGAAAAGAATCGGCTCGTTCTATTGACTTAAATAGTAAGGCAGATTACCGTGAGAAATTAGAAGTAGAGTTAGCTGAATTACACAATAGTGAAATGTGGCAAGCAGGAAGAACTGTAAGAAGCTTAAGACCAGAGAATCAACCAGGTAAATAATTTAAAAAAATTATTTAGTATAGGATAAAATAGAAAAGTGATAAAGTATGAGCGAAGCAAAGAAAATAAATAGACCTACACTTAATATCGAGGCTGCTGTCAAAAGATTGAAGTTGGTGGTAACACATACCCCGCTTCAGTTCAATGCAAATTTGTCTCGTAAATATGAGTGCAATGTTTATTTTAAAAGAGAAGACTTACAAATTGTGCGTTCTTATAAATTAAGAGGCGCTTATAATATGATGAGTCAACTCTCTAAAGACTTGCTAGCAAAGGGTGTTGTCTGTGCAAGTGCTGGCAATCATGCGCAGGGCTTTGCCTATAGTTGTAAAAAACTAGGCGTCTGCGGTGTTGTATTTATGCCTATTCCTTCACCACAACAAAAAGTAAATCAAACAAAAATGTTTGGTGAAGATTTTGTAAAAGTAATTTTAGTGGGCGATACTTTTGACGATACAGCAGTGGCCGCTAAAGCTTATACTTTAGAACATGGAATGACATTCATTCCTCCTTTTGATCATGTATCCATTATTGAAGGTCAGGCTACGGTGGGCGTAGAAATTTTAGACGATATTAAAACGTTCACCAAGGATCCTATCGATTATTTATTTGTACCCGTGGGCGGTGGCGGATTAAGCGCCGGCGTGGGAACTTATTTTAAAGAGCATTCACCAACAACTAAAATAATTGGATTAGAACCAGAAGGGGCACCTAGTATGTTCTGGGCATTAAAATCGGGAGAGCCTGTTGAATTAGAAAATATAGACAAGTTTGTAGATGGCGCTTCTGTAAAAAGAGTGGGCGATGTCACTTTTTCTTTTTGTAAAGATGCTTTAGACGATATGCATTTAGTACCAGAAGGAAAAATTTGCACCACTATTTTACAAATGTATAATGAAGAAGCCATTGTAGTAGAACCTGCAGGAGCCATGTCGGTAGCGGCTTTGGACCATTACGCGGATCAAATCAAAGGCAAGACCATTGTATGTATTGTAAGTGGAGGTAATAATGATATTGCACGCATGCAAGAAATTAAGGAACGCTCTTTAACCTTTGAAGGTTTAAAGCATTATTTTTTAATTCGCTTTGCACAAAGACCAGGTTCATTGAAAGAGTTTGTCAATAAAGTGTTAGGCCCTTATGATGATATCACCAGGTTTGAATACATACAAAAACACAATAAGGAAGCGGGTCCGGCACTGGTGGGATTAGAATTAAGAACCAAGGCCGATCATACATCTCTTATTGAGAATATGAAGAAGTATCATATTAATTATGATGAAATAAATAAAGACGATAATATTTACGGCTATTTAATTTAGAAAAATAAAAAGGGTTATGCAGGTTTTAAAGTTTGGAGGAAGTTCGGTAGGAAGTGCAGAGGCTATCCATCAAATGGTGGCTATTGTTAGCACGCGCATACAAAAAGAGAAAACTATTGTAGTGGTTTCTGCTATGAGTGGTGTGACGGATCAATTAATTATGTTAGCGCAAACAGCAGCACAAGGTAATGAAGCTTATAAAACCATTATTCAAAATATTGAACAAAAGCATTTAGATACAGTACGTGCTTTACTTCCTATACAACAACAAAGTGGCACTTTAAGTTTGGTGAAGCAACTTATCAATGAATTAGAAACGAACTGTGAAGGTTTATTTATGCTGAAAGAATTATCTATGCGCATGCAGGATAAAATTATTAGCTA
>CAIJZF010000242.1 GCA_903825095.1 uncultured Bacteroidota bacterium
GGAGTATTGCTATCTCATTTGTAATTGGTGCTGTATTTAGTGCAACGGCTGGTTATATTGGAATGAAAGTAGCTACCAAAGCAAACGTAAGAACTGCTCAAGCAGCTAAAACAAGTTTAGCGCAAGCATTAAAAGTATCTTTTACGGGCGGATCTGTGATGGGCTTAGGCGTATCTGGATTAGCAGTATTAGGATTAGGTGGTTTGTTCTTAGTACTAAAACAAATGTTCTTTGTAAATGGTGACCCTTCTGAAATGCTAAGAACTATTGAAGTATTAACTGGATTTTCTTTAGGCGCTGAATCGATTGCATTGTTTGCACGTGTAGGCGGTGGTATTTATACAAAGGCTGCCGATGTAGGCGCTGACTTAGTAGGTAAAGTAGAAGCAGGTATTCCTGAAGATGATCCTCGTAACCCTGCAACTATTGCAGATAACGTAGGAGACAATGTAGGTGATGTAGCAGGTATGGGTGCCGATTTATTTGGTTCTTATGTGGCTACTGTTTTAGCTACGATGGTATTAGGACAAGAAGTAACTGCAGTAGGTGGTGGAAAATTAGTAGATGCCTTTGATGGCTTATCTCCTATTTTATTACCAATGATGATTGCAGGTGTTGGTATATTATTATCTATCGTAGGAACTTTATTTGTAAGAATAAGTGAGAACGCTGGTTTAAATACAGCTACTGTTCAAAAAGCATTGAACATGGGTAACTATGGTTCTATGATTTTAACAGCTATTGCTTGTTATTTTTTAGTAGGCTATATACTTCCTGAAACAATGGAATTACGTGGTATTACGTTTACAAGAAATGGTGTAATTGGTGCTATCGCAGTTGGTTTAATAGTAGGTACTTTAATGAGTATTATTACTGAATATTATACTGCAATGGGTAAGCGTCCAGTAATGAGTATTATTAAACAATCAAGTACAGGACACGCAACAAATATTATTGGTGGTTTAGCAATTGGTATGGAATCTACTTTCATGCCTATTATTGTTTTAGCTGCAGGTATATTCGGAGCTTCTTATTGCGCAGGTTTATATGGAGTAGCTATTGCTGCTGCAGGTATGATGGCTACAACAGCTATGCAATTAGCTATTGATGCCTTTGGTCCTATCGCAGATAATGCGGGTGGTATTGCGGAGATGAGTGAACTACCTGCTGAAGTGCGTGAGAAAACAGATATTTTAGATGCGGTGGGTAACACTACAGCTGCAAGCGGTAAAGGTTTTGCGATTGCTTCTGCTGCCTTAACTTCATTAGCATTGTTTGCTGCCTTCGTAGGTGTGGCCATGCCAAATAATCAACATATTGATATTTATAAAGCAGATGTATTAGCTGCATTATTTGTAGGTGGAATGATTCCATTTATATTTTCTTCATTAGCTATTCGCGCGGTGGGTGAAGCGGCAATGGCCATGGTAGAAGAGGTTCGTCGTCAGTTCCGTACTATTCCTGGAATTATGGAAGGTACTGGTAAGCCTGAATATGAAAAATGTGTAGCTATCTCAACAGAAGCTTCTTTAAAGAAAATGATGTTACCAGGTGCTATCACTATCATCTCTCCTATTTTAATTGGATTTACAATGGGCCCTGAAGCCTTAGGTGGTTTTTTAGCAGGTGCTACTGTAAGTGGTGTGTTAATGGGTATATTCCAAAACAATGCAGGTGGTGCTTGGGATAATGCTAAAAAATCTTTTGAGAAAGGTGTTGAAATAAATGGTGAGATGTTCTATAAAAAATCTGAACCACATAAGGCTTCTGTAACAGGAGATACGGTGGGTGATCCTTTTAAAGATACATCTGGTCCTTCTATGAATATCTTAATTAAATTAATGTCAATTGTATCATTAGTTATTGCACCTACTTTAGCGAGTATGCATAAGACCGATGCTGCTGTTACAACTAAATCTCAAACTGTTGAAATTTCTGTAATTAATACAGATACTGCAATGGGTGCTAAGATTGTAAACGATACAGCAAAAACGGTAACTATTACTGCGAATACTAAAACATTATTACAGGCTTTACAAGAAGAAGGTATAGCTCCTATTGATAATGTTAAGATTCAAATTAACAATGGTAAGATTACTGTAAATGGCAAGGCCTTAACAGAGGAGCAGAATGCTAAATTCTCTTCTTACCTTAAGAAAGACTAGTTGTTTATTTAACTTATTGAGTATTAGTTATAGCTCATTTAACTGAGCTAGTTTTTATAAAAAATTAACAAAATCCCTCCGATATTTTCGGGGGGATTTTTTTGTAAGTTCCTATAATTTCGTAGATTGCTTACGAATACAATCGTATCAATATGAATAAGACTATTAGACCTACAGAAAGTGAATTAGATATCCTTAGTATTTTATGGGAAAAAGACAGCGCCACTGTAAGAGAAGTACATGAAGTAGTGCAAAAAACAAAGGAGGTGGGCTATACCACTACCCTTAAACTTATGCAAATTATGAACGAGAAAGGCTTAGTCATTAGAAATGTTAGCTCTAAAACGCATATTTATACCCCTACTTTAACAAGAGAAAAAGCACAGGAGCAGTTTGTAGGCAAAATGATTCAAACCTTATTTAGTGGTAGCACTTCTCAATTAGTGCTACAAGCTTTAGGTAGACAAAAACCATCGGATAGTGATTTAGCTGAAATTAAATCCATGATTCAAAAACTAGAGCGTAAATAATATTTATAAATAGTAATGTCAGTTTTAACCAATATACCATTTGCAATAATCAATAATATAGGCTTTAGTGCTATATTATTTTTGGTATACCAGCTGTTTAAAATAGTACAGGAAAAAGAAATACTTTCAATTAAAGCGGCGCATTTATTTAGCATGGCAAGTATTTTTCAATGCTTGGGCTTGGTTCAATTTTTAGCCTTACTATTTTATCCTCAGTGGGGACTGTCATTCGTAAGAGATAGTTTTAATCTGTTGAATGAGGGTATA
>CAIJZF010000243.1 GCA_903825095.1 uncultured Bacteroidota bacterium
AGCATAAATCGGTTCCGTTTCAGTTGACAATAGCTTGTAAGCTTTACCTTCTTTGTTGGTTCCTTCAAAACTATTAATACTCACTACACCGAATAGCTGCAACACATTTTTATCAATGCCATAGCTTTGCCAAAACTGCAATTCAGCATCCGTCATGGGTTGAGTAATAGGGGGTATAAAAGTAGTAGCCACGTGCTCTGCTGGAATAGCTGGTTCTAGCTCGCTGGCATATTTAATTTTATTGCCCAGGTCTTTTTTCAATTCCCGAATGCGGTCGTTACGGTCTTGTAAATCTAGGTGTAATTCACGGTCAATAATTTCAAGGATGTCGATAAAATCTTCACGGTTGCTGCAATCTTTATTGAATATTTTTCCAACGAAGTAAAAACAATCTCCTGCAAAGTCGGCATTGCCAAAATCTTTAACCTTGTACGTTTTGGTACCGTTATCAAAATACACATAGCACGATGCCTTGGTGTCGTTGTAAAACGGATTCAGGAAAGGCTTTCCAACTCTCCATTTGCCTCTGATAAAATATTTAAAAATATCTAGGCCTGCTGTTGTTTCTTTAAGTATGTTTTCTTTCGTTAATGACATGTTGAGAATTGGGTTTATTGATGAAGTAAATCGATTTTAAATTGGTCGGTTTGTTGGAACAGGTAATGCTCCAAATCCATAAGTCGGTAGAACACCCTTCGTTTCATTTTGAAACAAGGGATTTTGTGATCGTCTCGATGTCGCTCGAGCGTTCTTCGACTTATTTTTAAAATTCGACAGGCTTCCCAACTGTCAACATATTCTTTAGCGAGAAATTTCTTTCGGTCGCTTAGTTCCGCTACTTTATCTTGCAGCTCCCTTAGTGTAACGATGAGTTGTTGATACACATCGCTGGATAGTGTGATTGTTTCCATGCAAACATTTTTTAAATTCGAGTGCAAGAATAATCAGCCAAAAAATGGAAAAGGCTTAGGTTAAGCTTAACCTAAGTGAAATAAATATTATCTACGTTTCCGTTGTTTTTCATCCAGCTCTTGAGAATAGGCTTGAAAATGTCCTTTTAGGTTTTCAAGGAAAACGGCATTGTCTTTTTTGCGTTCTCGGGCTTGATTAAGTTTGGTGCTAGGGGCTTTAATGGGTCGGTTAAACAGCCATTCAGCAATCTGCAATATTTGTCGTTGACTTAGCTTTCCTTGTTCAGCAACTATGGCTCCTGAACGTTGTAAAGCTATCATTAATTCAAGCAAAGCAGTGTCAGAATTGTTCCAGTGCAGTTTTGGAATTGGTCTGTTTTGTTCAACAAATAAAGAGGTTTGTTGGGGCAGGATTTGGTTGATTTCAGCTTGTAGATGCTTAGTGAAATCAGCCCTTGGTAGATTGTTTTGTCGGGCAATTCTAATTTTTGCACGGATAAACAAATCAAGCTTGGAAAGGAGCTCTTTTTGTGCTTCTACAAAATATTGAAGTTTTTTTTATGGCATCATTTGCCGCGTCTTTGAATTGGGGTGCACTTTTAAATTCGACCGAAAAAAGTATGAAGTCAAAATTATCAGGCAGGTAGGTAATTTGATTTTCTTTTATAAGAATCAAATAATCTTCCAGCAATCCCAGTGCATTCAAAGGTGCAATAGACTGCGAAATTTCCAATTCAATAACAATCTTGGCTTCATCGTAAATTTTAGCCAGGTAGAGCCTGTATTGATTAATAGAGCCAAAGGTATTGATACGGATACCTGGTTCAAGTTCTTCTTCAAAGAGATTTATTTTCACTCTTTGCTTTGGCGACCATTCCACTTTGCGTGAGGCCAGCTCATTGATAATTGGTGTCAGGGTTTCTCTCATTAAAAATTTTTTACGTTAAATAAACAAATGTATTTTTTTATATTGTCAAATAGGGTCAACAACAATTTATTTTGTTATATGTTTTCTACCCAAAATCACCCAGGGCAATAGGGCAATCATATATATATATGAATTGCCCTATTGCCCTAGAGATATGATTTTAAAAATTGCCCTAAAAAAACGAGTGAAATCAATGCTTCGCAGCGGATGAGAGAGTGAAAATATTTTTTGTAATGGGAGGGTGTTTTTTTATCGATTTGTTGGAGTGAAAAATTGCAGCATTGAGATTTTGAATTGGTGATTTTGATAAATGAAAATAAATTAAAAATTTATTGTTTAGGTTCGGGATTCTTTCTAAATTTGAACCGTTGTAAAAGGGATTTTGGCATTAACGGTCGCCCTG
>CAIJZF010000244.1 GCA_903825095.1 uncultured Bacteroidota bacterium
AAGAAAAAATGCTAAAATGACGCAAGAACAATTGGCAGATAAGATTGGAGCCAAAAAAAGTTTTATCTCTAGAATTGAAAATGGTAAAACAGATATTCAACTTTCTACTTTATATAGGTTGCTTGAATTTGGACTAGGAAAAAATGTTGAGGTTTCTGTAAACTAATTTCAATTTTATGCGTCCAAAAGTGAATTATATTTTTTAAATTTGTTTTAATAAAATACATTAAAATGAATGCACCTTTCAGCAAGTACCTCTACATTGGTTTTTTATTATTAGGCTTATACCAAGCCATTTTCTCTAAAGACTATGTTCAAGCAGCAGCATCATTGGGTATAGGATTGGCATTTGATCCATTCAGTCCAGAACAAAAATGGAATGAAAGACCTACTTGGCAAAAAGCGGTGTTAATCATTCACCTTGCTTTAGTAGCAGCAATGTTCGGATTAGGCGTTGGATTGAATGATAAGTAAACCTGCTTCAATATTAATTTGATTATGAAGGTTAAAGTAAAAATTTGTTGCATTAGTAGTATTGAAGAAGCTAGACTAGCTGTTGCCTATGGCGCAGCAGCTATAGGCTTAGTGGGAAGAATGCCCAGCGGTCCTGGTATTATCACAGATGAACTTATTCATGCCATTGCTAAAACGGTTCCGCCGCCTACTCATACATTTTTGTTAACGAGCGAAACAACTACAGACAATATTATAGAACATCACAAGAAAGTAAATACCACTACTATTCAAATTGTAGATGCCTTAAGTGGCCGTGAATATCATAAAATTAGAGAAGCCATTCCCAATGTACAATTAGTACAAGTTATTCATGTATTGGATGAAGGCTCTATTAAAGAAGCTATTGAAATATCGGAATTTGTAGATGCTATTTTATTAGATAGCGGTAATCCTAATTTACCCACCAAGGTTTTAGGCGGTACAGGTAAAACACATAACTGGGACTTAAGTAAAAAAATTAGAGAGAAGATTAGCCTGCCTATATTTTTAGCAGGAGGTATTAATAAGGATAATATTAAAAAGGCCATTGAGCATGTTCAACCATATGGTATTGACTTATGCAGTAGTGTAAGAACTAATGGCCAATTAGATGAAAGCAAACTAGAAGCTTTATTTAATGCCTTACAGTAGATTTTGATTTACAATACCAGCTTCATCATAATATCGGTTTGCTCGTCATTGCCTAATTTGAAAATATGAGTGTCAAATTGGACAAAGCCATTCTTTTTATAAAATTGAATGGCTTTGTTATTTTTCTCCCAAACGCCTAGCCATACATATTTTACTTTCATTTCTTTTGCTATAGCAATGGCCTTCTCGTAAAGTGCTTGACCCAGTTTTTTACCATGAAATGCTTGCAGTACATATATTCTCTCAATTTCAAGCGCCTCATTGTCTTTTAATTCTGTTTGAGAAGCACCAAAATTTATTTTCAAATAACCCACTACATTATCTTCAATTTCTGCAAAATAAAAAGAAGAATGAGGGTTATTTAATTCCGAACTTAGTTTTTCATTTGAAAAGCTTTCTTCCAAGTATTTATCTAAATCCTCTTTTGTATTATG
>CAIJZF010000245.1 GCA_903825095.1 uncultured Bacteroidota bacterium
GGGGTGCTACTTGGAAAAATGTAACACCTAAAGATATTCCACAATGGATGATGTGGAATAGAGTAGAAGTAGATCCTATCAGAAAAGGAACAGCTTATTTTGCAGGAACGCGTTATAAATTAGATGATTATGCACCTTATTTATATGTAACACATGACTACGGTGAATCTTGGGAAAAAATCACCACTGGGATTAATCCTATGCATTTCACAAGAGCCATAGTAGCTAGTCCAAGAAAAGCGGGTGTTTTGTTTGCAGGTACTGAATATGGATTGTACGTTTCTATCAATGATGGAAAATCTTGGGAGCCTTTACAATTAAATTTACCGGTTACACCTATCACCGATTTATTAATTAGAGATAATAATTTAATTTTGGGTACACAAGGTAGAAGTTTATATATTTTAGATGACTTATCTTTTATTGAAAATTATCAAGCAAGCAATGCCACATCTTCAAAAGTATTCCCTGTGGCGAATGCCTATCGTGTGCCACCTCAAATGGGGGGACGTCGTAATCGTGGTGCCAAAGCAAGTATACCAGCGAATGTGGGTACGAATCCTCCAAAAGGAGTAGTCATTAATTATTGGTTGAAGGATGCAAGCGATAGCACTACTGTTCAAATTGATATTTTAGACGAGAATAAAAAATTAGTTAGACATTTTAGTTCTAAAGAAACGGGCAAGGATAAATCAGCAATTGTAGTAGAAAGCGGATTGCAACAATTTACTTGGAATTTGTACCATAAAGAAATAGAGAAGCCTTCTGAAGATTTAATATTCTGGAATGGCACGACAAGCCCGGTATTGGCAGCGCCTGGTAAGTACTTTGCTAAAGTAAGTATTGATAAAGATTCAGTGACTTATCCTTTCGAATTGATTGCCGATCCTAATTATAAAGTATCTAATGCCGATTTAAAAGCGCAGGAGCAATTCTTATTAGAAGTTGCTTCTAGTTTTAATTCGATCATGAAAGCTTTAAAAGGTATTAAAGAAATTCGTGGCCAAGTGCAAGTCTTACAAAAGAAAACCAAGGATTCTAGTTTCCAAAAGCAAAGCGAAGCATTATTAGCTAGTCTTAAAACAATTGAAGAAGCTTTACATCAAACCAAGGCGAAGAGCGGGCAGGATGTTTTAAACTTCCCTATACGTTTAGATGATAAATTGTCTGGTGTATTTGAATCTGCAGCAGCAGGCTATGTAGCACCTACTAAACAAGTAAGAGAAACCTATGCTGATTTAAAAGCACAAGCCGATGAGCAATTAAAGACATATGAAGCAATTAAAAAAGAAGGTGTCAAAGCCTTAAATGAAGCGGTACATAAATTAATGATACCTATTATTGGGAATTAATAGTTTTTCATTGTAAGAAATATTTTTAAATAGTGCTTAACTAAAAAACTACGTTAAAATATACGCATAAAAAAAGGTCCTCTGATGAAGAGGACCTTTTTTATAGGTGAAAATTTCTAGCGTATTATTTGCTTATTCAAAATCTTTATACAATAAATATTTCTTTCTTATTTTTTTAAATCTAAGAATTCCCTTTTGCCAACTAGCTCGGATTGTATTCTCGGAAAGACCGGATTGAATTTGTTCCATCAAGCTAGCATTGCCAGCAAGTTTATTAAAATAGTATTTCTTTTCATTGTCTGCTCCAGAGGCGACAAAAAAAGAATCTCTTTTTGGAAATGAATCATACATTTCGATAATCAATCCAAGGTTAATTTTATTTGTTGGCGCTTTTATTTGAGATAAATCCCAACCATAACAAATTTGATTTTTTAATTTAGGGTCTTGAGCTCCCTTTTTTGAGGTAGGTGTAAATTCAAATCCTTTGTTAGAGACCAATGGATGACCTATGTACTCAAAAGCATGATCCGTACCTCTTCCCTCACTTAAAATAGTTCCTTCTATCAAACAAGTAGTTGGATACCAATAAATGGCATTCATACTTGTCAGATTGGGTGAAGGAGCAATGTTAAAGGTGTATAAGCTGGTATGGTCATAATTTTTACAAGATACAATGGTTAGTGAAAATTTTTTGACGTGGCTGTTTTTTATCCAATGCTCTCCTTTCAGCATGCTGGCATATTCTCCAATGGTCATCCCATATACAATGGGTACCGTATTTTTCCCCACAAAACTTGCAAAAGTTTTTTCAAGTACGGGACCATCTACATAATGTCCATTGGGGTTGGGTCTGTCTAAAATAATAAGCGGTTTATTATTTTCTTTAGCAGCTTCCATAAAATATTGCAAAGAAGAAATATAAGTATAAAAACGAGTGCCCACATCCTGAATGTCAAACAATAATATATCTACATCTTTTAAGTCGTTTTCGTCAGGCCCGTATTTATTGCCATATAAGGAAATTATTTTGATGCCTGTTTTTGAATCGATTCCATCTTTTGTTTTTTCCCCTGCATCTGCAGTGCCTCTTAATCCATGCTCTGGTGTGAATATTTTTTGAATGGTAATGCCTGCTGAAAGTAAAGTATCAATAAGATGTTGTCCATTGACTATGGCGGTATGATTGGTAAAAATACCTACTCTTTTGTTTTTTAATAAGGGAAAGTATTCCTCCGTTTGATATGCCCCAGGTAAAATGGGTGAAGGGCCTTGAGCAAAAATATTAGTGTTTGCCCATAATAAAAATAAGCTTGGAATTAGAAAAAATAATTTTTTCATAAATCAATTGAATTGTTGTTAGTACAATATAATCCTTATAAATAATAAACCAAAGTTAAAAAGTAAATACCGCTAATTTAAATATTTAGCCACAATGGGAACGCGTCTTCCTACACCAAAGGCTTTAGGTGAAATACGAATAATAGGACAGAATTGATTTCTTTTATATTCGTTGGTATTCACCATCTTTAAAGTCTTATCTACCAGTGCACTGTCAAAGCCTAAGGACTTAATGCTCGCAGGGTCGGCTCTTTTTTCTATGTATTGAAAAAGTATTTGATCTAGTATCTCATAGGCAGGTAAACTATCGCTGTCTTTTTGATCGGGTCTTAATTCAGCACTAGGTGCCTTTGTGATAATATGTGCTGGAATTATTTCTTGACTACGATTTATATATTTAGCTAGTTCATACACTTGCATTTTATAGCAATCGCCAAGTACACCCAAACCACCTGCCATATCCCCATATAAAGTACCATAACCAGTAGCGAGTTCACTTTTGTTAGAAGTATTTAATAACACATAGCCGAATTTATTGGCAATGGCCATTAAAATATTTCCTCTCGACCTGCTTTGTATATTTTCTTCTGCTAAAGAAAAAGGTAAGTCTTTGAATAATGGCTTTAATGTATGTAAAAAACTTTCATACACTTCTTTAATGGCAATGGTATCGTAAGGGTTTTGTAAATTTTTACTCAATGCTACTGCGTCGTCCACGGAATGGCTAGTAGAATAAGCAGAAGGCATTAAAATAGCTCTCACATTTTCAGCACCTAAGGCTTCACAAGCAATGGCTAAGGTAACTGCTGAATCAATGCCACCTGATGAACCTAGTATAGCTTTTGTAAAACCCATTTTAGTAAAATAATCCTTCACGCCTAAGACCAAGGCTTTATATACTTGATCAATATTTAAAGCGGGCTCTAAAGTAAGCGGGTTTAATTCTTTATTGGGCACTCTTGCAGCAGGTTCAATAATAGGTGCATTTATCATACCGTCTTCTGTGCATTCAAAAATTTCCATCGCAGATTCAAACATAGGAAGTGCTCCGCAAAGATTGGCCATCTTATCAAAGGCAAAAGAACCTCCGTCAAATACAATCTCTGTTTGACTTCCCACAGCATTGCAATAAAATAAAGGAATCTTATATTTTAATACATTGGCTTTAATAGTGGCCTTTCTATCTTCATCATGCGTATAATCAAAAGGAGAAGCACTTAAGTTTAATAAAATATCAGGAGACTGCTCCATCATTTTATCCATCGGACAAATTCGGTACAGTGGGTTATCCCCTAAGTTCCAAATATCTTCACAAATAGTAATGGCCAATTTTTTTCCTTTAAAAGGAACTACTTTCCAATCATCGGCAGGTTCAAAATATCTGTTCTCATCAAAAACATCGTAAGTAGGTAGTAATGTTTTATGAATTTCTGCAATAATTTTTTTATCGTGCAAGAAAAAAGCAGCGTTGTATAAATCTTTTCCTTTTTTATTCGGATTGCGTGCTGGGCTGCCAATTAAAACACCAATAGTATCAGCCGCTTCTTTAATAATATCTACTTGTGCGTAGCATTGAGTAATAAAATCATTGAACTCTACAAAATCTCGGGCAGGATAGCCGCAAACACTCATCTCACTAAATAAAATTAAATCTGCACCTTGCTTTTTGGCCTCATCAATGGCGCAAAGCATTTTGGAAGTGTTCTGTTCAAAATTGCCAATGTGATAATTTTGTTGT
The DNA here is from genome assembly GCA_903825095.1 of uncultured Bacteroidota bacterium. Next base: position 4,429 of record CAIJZF010000245.1, read on the forward strand.
GCGATACAAATTTTCATGGGCCAAAGGTAGGCTTAGTTTAATTTAACTGGCGCAGCCATTTTAAAGGCTGGAATATTGACATTGATTAAATCCTTGGTTTCAATATTCTCCATGGTATAATAACCTTGCATTTTACCTAATTCACTTTTTAAGTGACAGCCACTTACATATTGATAATGTTTACCTGGCATAATTAAAGGTTGTACTCCTACCACACCTTCGCCTTCTACAATTCTGTGTTCACTATTGCTGTCAAATACTTCCCAATAACGTCTCAATAATTTAACGGGAAATGAATTGTGATTTTCGATGGTAATTCTGTAAGCAAACATGTATTCATTTTGCAAAGGATTGCTGTAGTCTTTTTGGTAAAAAGTCTCGATACTAACCTCTACGCCTTCTGAAATTTTAGAGACCATAAGAATTAACGTCAATAAGTGCTTTTGCAGAGAATACTGCGGGATAAAAGTACCAAAAATTTGCCCCGATTATATAAAAAAACCCTCTATTTTTTTATTAGACCCCCTAAGTCGCGTAACTTTGCGAAAACTAATGCATTACGTATTGGGTAATGTGGTAAAAATCTAATAAAATCAGTCACAATGAAGATCGCAGTAGCTAAAGGAGACGGTATCGGCCCAGAAATTATGGACGCCGTAATTGATGTGTTTAATGCCGCCAAAGTACCTTTGGAATACGATTTTGTGGATATGGGAAAATGGGTTTTTGACAAAGGTTTTAGTAATGGTATGACAGCAGAAGCGAAGGATACTATTGAAGATTTAGGTATTCTTTTTAAAGGCCCCATGGAGACACCAAAAGGCAAGGGCGTGAAAAGTGTAAATGTAACTGCGCGTAAAACATGGAACACCTATGCAAATAAAAGAACTTTTCAAACTTTAAGTGGTGTAGATACCGTTTTTAGTAAAGCAGGTATTCCTATTGATATTACTATTGTTAGAGAAAATATTGAAGATACCTATGGAGGTATTGAACATATGTTAACACAAGATGTGGCCTTGGGTCGTCGATTTATTACAAGACCAGGTAGCATGCAAGTTATTCGTTATGCATTTGAGATGGCAAAGAAAAAAGGAGCCAAGCGTATTACTTGTGGACATAAAGCAAACATCATGAAATTAACAGATGGTTTGTTTTTAGAAGTATTTAAAGAAGTAGCGAAAGAATATCCTGAATTAAAAGCAGATGACGTTATTGTAGATGACCTTTGTATGAAATTAGTAAGCCGTCCAGACTTATTTGATGTAGTGGTATTAACGAATTTACAAGGAGATATTGTAAGTGACTTATGCGCTGGATTAGTGGGTGGGCTTGGTTTTGCGCCTTCTGCTAATATTGGAGATCATATTTCTATATTCGAAGCCGTGCATGGTACCGCTCCAGATATTGCTGGAAAAAATATTGCGAACCCCACAGCTTTATTATTAAGTGGTTTAGGTATGTTGCATCATTTAGGTTTAATGGAACAAGCAGCTACCATTGAAAATGCATTATTATATACTTTAGAATCGGGTGTGCATACTGGCGATTTTGGAGATCGCGCTACTGCTTCTTTATCTACTACAGCCTTTGCGCAAGCGGTGATTCAAAATTTTGGTAAACTACCTAGTCATAATCCAAAACCAAGTCTAGCTAATTTTTATGTAACGCCTACTAATTTTAAATTAGAAAGCAATCCAATGTTACAAAGTGATTTAAATGATCATCATAAAATTGTAGGAGTAGATTTCTTTATTGAAAGTGCAGAGCAACCACAAGTTATTGCCGATAAATGTTTATTGCATGCTAGTGCTACTTTAAAACTTGTCACTATTACCAACAGAGGAACACAGGTTTGGCCTTCAGGTTCTGTATTTACCAACTTAATTAATCAATACTATTGTCGTTTTGAAACAGTAAATGAATCGCCACTTTCTCAAGATGATGTGATTGATTTATACCGTGCCTTAGCTGTTAATTTTAAGATTTGCTCTTTAGAAATTTTGAACATGTGGGCCGACAAAAAAGCCTATAGTTTGGCACAGGGTCAATAGAATCAAGGCTTTTACTTAAATAGCCCTGTTTTTGGCCTCTTTTTGATAGAAAATTGCGTTTTCTGGTGGGAAAAAAAACATTTTTGATGTAATTTCACGCCTAATTACAAAACATCCCTTTAACCTATGGCTGAAGCAATATTAATGCCCCGTTTGAGTGATACCATGACCGAAGGTGTGGTAGCAGCTTGGCATAAAAATGTGGGGGATACCGTTAAAAAAGGAGACTTACTAGCTGAAATTGAAACGGACAAAGCCACCATGGAATTGGAGAGCTATCAAGATGGTATTTTATTGCATATTGGTACTCCTCGTGGAGGCAAATTACAAGTGAATGATTTACTAGCCATATTTGGAAAACAAGGAGAAGATATTTCTGCACTTATTGCAGCGAATACACAAGGCGCTTCCCCTGCTGCAAGTTCAACTGCAACAGCAAGCACTACTGCTCCTGCAACTCCTGCTGTACCAACTACAAGTCCAGCAACAACTTCAAGTTCAGCAACAACTGCAAATAGTATTGATGCAAGTACTATGGAAGAAGTCGTATTAATGCCACGTTTAAGTGATACCATGACAGAAGGTGTGATTGCAGGTTGGCATAAAAAAGTAGGAGATAAAGTAGCAAAAGGAGAAGTGTTGGCAGATATCGAAACAGATAAAGCCACCATGGAATTGGAATCTTATAAAGATGGTATTTTATTATACCAAGGCGCACAAGCTGGCGAAAAAATATTAGTCAATCAACTATTATGTATTATTGGACAACCTGGTTTAGATATTGATAGCATTGTAAAGTCTATCAAAGCGCCATCAAGTACTGAAGCGCCTAAGCCTGCTAGTCCTGCTGCAGCAGCTACAACAGCTTCTGCTGCGCCATCTGCACCAGTTTCATCACCAGCATCTGCTAATACAATTGCATCTACCGCTGTAGTAAATGAAGGAAGAATATTTGCATCCCCTTTAGCAAAGAAAATTGCAAAAGAAAAAGGGATAGATTTAAAATATGTGCAAGGTACAGGTGAGCATGGAAGAATTACAAGAACTGATCTAGAAAATTATAAGCCTGCTAGCAATACTTCAAGTACTGCAAGAGCAGCAGCTCCCAAAAATACAAATTTCGTAGGCCAAGTAAGTTTTGTGGATACACCGGTTTCGCAAATGCGTAAAACCATTGCAAGACGTTTAAGCGAAAGTTTATTTACGGCGCCGCATTTTTACTTAACTATGAAAATTAACATGGATGCTACCATTGCTGCAAGAACGGTAGTGAATGAAACAGCACCTGTTAAAATTAGTTTCAACGATTTTATTGTAAAAGCAGTAGCGCTTTCTTTAAAACAACATCCTAAAGTAAATAGTAGTTGGTTAGGCGATGTGATTCGCGAGAACCATCATGTGAATATTGGTATTGCTGTGGCAGTTGACGAAGGATTATTGGTCCCTGTACTTCGTTTTGCAGACGGACTTTCTTTGGATGAAATAAGTGTATCTGTAAAAGAGTTTGCTAAAAAAGCAAAAGATAAAAAATTGCAACCTTCAGATTGGGAAGGAAGCACTTTCACCATTTCTAATTTAGGTATGTTTGGAATAGATTCATTCACAGCCATTATTAACCCTCCCGATGCTTGTATACTAGCAGTAGGTGGTATTGCACAAGAGCCTGTAGTGAAAAATGGTCAAATTGTACCAGGCAATGTAATGAATGTAACTTTAAGTTGCGACCATAGAGTAGTAGATGGTGCAACTGGATCAGCTTTCTTACAAACTTTGAAAAGCTATTTAGAAGAACCTATAAGAATGTTTGTGTAGTTCTATTATTTGGCCTTTTAAAAATATAAGGCCAAATAATAATCCACTCTAATGAAATTAAAAAAAGCCCCGCGAAAATCGCAGGGCTTTTTTAGTTAATCTAGATCACATCCAATAGGTGCCCCTGGCGCCATGGTGGTAGGACTAGGTAGCGTAATATCTTTTGGATTATTTATTCTTTCAAGAGCATATGCATAATGCGCTTTATGAGCAGTATCTGTTTTTACCCATGTAGTTAATTTTGCTTTCAATTCTTTTATTCTATCATTACAAATAGCCCTTACTTCATAATTGGCTTCTGTACTTTGACCTACACCCATTAACCAAGTAAGCACTAACTGTTGAGTTTGACTATGAAGGCTACCTTCCAAACCATTAGGTATGCTTGCATACCATGTATTTTTTAATACCGCATCCACTACATTATCAAAACCAATCGTTTTAGCTCTTGCTTTATTTTGTACTAATCTATTCGCTCTTTCTACATTGAATAAAAAACCTAGTTCAAAGTCACTAAGGGCTTCTGCTGCAGCTAATGCATCAAAACTCATTCCTGTTCTTTTATCAAATAATTCACCTACGCCATAATACATTGGAGGGCGGGGTGGTATTAATTGTAAAATTCTCTCTGGTATGATAAGGGTAGTTGCCGACAAACAATTTACCGCTGCGTCCAATGCTTTTTGTTGAATTGCATTAGATAAAATAGTGGGTTTAATTTGATTAGCGTCACCTCTTACACTGTAATTATAATTTATACCACCAATTAATTTGGTCACTGCTTCATATTGGTAACGGTGGTAATTATATAATGGCACAAGTACATCTTCTAATTTAGCTAGTGGGGTGAAATTAGTAATTGCTTCTTCACTAAACTGCTCCATACCTTTTTTTCTTACGGCCATTGCTTGGTCTAAGCCTGCAACCGCGTCAGATTGATTATCCCATAAATGCGCATAGGGGTGAAAACCACTGGCAGCTCTCGCATCCGCATCGGCAATAAAGAGTAAACCATTTTTAGAATTTTCTGCTAACATATTTTGTAACAAAGGCGTTTCGTTCACCCCTTTCCCAAAATCTTGATAGCCATACATAATAGCACGCTTATCCCAGGCACCAATTTCATTGGTATATATTTTAGAAAAATCTATCTCCCCTTTTTCATTCACGAAAATATTTGGATGAGGATAGTCCATTACAGAAGCACGATCATTAAAGCTAGATGCATAATTATGTTGTAAGCCTAAGGTATGACCCACTTCATGTGCTGCTAATTGTCTTAATCTGTGAATCGCAGCTGTTCTCATTTTATCTGTAACAGGTTTGCCATTAATATAGGGAGACAAAAGGGCTGTAAAAATTAAATAGTCTTGACGAACTCTTAATGAACCTAAGGTTACCTGACCTTTAATTATTTCACCTGTTCTCGGATCAGAGATGGTAGCACCATAGCTCCAACCACGTGTAGAACGGTGAACCCAGTTAATCATATTGTACCTGATATCCATAGGGTCGGCAGAATCGGGAAGTACTTGCACTTGAAAAGCATTTTTATAACCAGCCGCTTCATAAGCTTGGTTCCACCATCTTGCACCTTCTAATAAAGCAGATCGAATAGGTTCGGGTGTGCCATTGTCTAAATAATATATAATGGGTTTAACAGGCTCGCTCAATGCGGCAGTAGGATCTTTTTTAAATAGACGATGTCTATTGATCACCATTTTTTCAATGGGTTCACTTATATCGCTTCCGTAATCGAAATAACTATTTCCAAAATAACCACTTCTAATATCGTATTTTCTGGGTTGATAATTATTATCTGGAAGTTCAACAAAGCTATGGTGCATGCGAAGGGTAATGGCTTCTACGGAAGGCGCTACAGTTTGTACGAACCTTCCTGCATCGGAACCGCCCACAAAAGTAAGGGTAGCTTCAAACTCCGAATTTTTTGGAAAGTTTTTAGTGTTGGTAATATATATAGCGGAACGGCCTTCGTTTAAAGTGTAAGTGCCTTGTTTCATTTTTCTAATTCTATCTGCTGCGCCATGTGCATCTCTTAATAAAAATGAAGTGGCATCTACTAAAAGGGTATTGGCTTCTTCTGCTTCGATGGTAAAACTAAACAAGATAGATTGTGCGAAAGATTCATTCACAGCTTTTTGTTCTCTAGGGTCGCTAGTAACAGCGCGGTAGTCGGTATTAGGTTGAGTGAGCAATAGTTTTTTACCAACACGTTGAAAATACACAATGCGTGAATCACCAATTTGTCCTCTGTCAAGCCCAATATCATTGGATCCTAGACCAGCAGGTAAAGAATTCACATATAAAAATGGAGTTTCTAATTTATCTACTGCAATGAAAATTTTTCCTTGTGCAGCATCCCAGTAGTAATTAAAATAGCCCTTATGTAATTCCATGGTCTTTGTTTTTTCTGCAATTGAATTAGTTTGTGCTTGCAAGAAAAAAGGAAAACATAGTAACATTAAAATAATACGCATAAAAATGAATTTATATTAAAAATAAAAAATCCCGCCTCACCCGAAAAATCGGAAACGGGGCGGGATTGTAATTTAAGTTTTTTTTACTAAACTGTAGGCGTCGAATTTGTTGTTGGTTCAGTAAATAAAGTAGGCGCTACTACTGGAGCTACTGCTACAGGCACAACTACTTTTTTCTTTGGAGCCACCTTCTTTTTAGGAGCTGCTTTTTTTACTGCCTTTTTAACAGTTTTTGGAGCCACTGCCTTTTTCTTAGGGGCTACTTTTTTAGAAGCTTTCTTTGGAGCTGCTTTCTTTTTAGGAGCTGCTTTTTTAGTTGTTTTTTTTACCGCTTTTTTAGCTGCTTTTTTCACCGTCTTTTTTGCGGCTACTTTTTTCTTGGAAGCTACTTTCTTTTTAGGGGCTGCTTTTTTAGTTGTTTTTTTTGCTGCTTTCTTGGCTGCTTTTTTAACAGATTTTTTTGCTGTTCCTTTTTTCTTAGGAGCTACTTTCTTTTTGGTAGCTACTTTCTTCTTACTTGACTTTGCCATTTTTGTTAATTTGATTTTGTGTAAACGAATTGGAGGATAAAATTACATCGTTTTATTGAACTATATTAAAACATTTTCATTTTTTGTAATAGCTTTGTAAAATGAAATCACCTATTACATTTATTCTTGGAGCAACACCCAATCCCGAAAGATATAGTTTTATGGCAACAGCCTTATTAGTAGAGAAAGGACATGCTGTTTATCCTTTTGGGATAAAAAAAGGAGAAATTCTTACTACACCTATCATTAATGAATGGCCAACAGATGAGCGCATAGACACTGTCACCCTGTATTTGGGCCCTTCAGCACAAGAATCCTACTATAATGCCATTTTAGATTTGAATCCAAGAAGAATTATATTTAATCCTGGCACAGAAAATCCAATTTTACAAAGTTTAGCCACCGAAAAAGGAATTGAAACAATCGAAGCCTGCACTTTAGTCATGCTAAAAACAGGACAATACTAACTGTTTTAATTTTTTTTGCCCTTTAACTTTTAAATTGACCCCAGGTAGACCTGTCTAAGTTGCGATATTGGATGGCTTCGCTAATATGCTCTTGTTTTATGGTGGAACTGCCTTCTAAATCGGCAATTGTTCGACTCAGTTTTCTAATTCTATCATAGGCGCGAGCGCTTAATTGAAATTTTTCCATCGCTAATGCCAATAATTTCTCAGCAGGAGGGGAAAGAATACCCCATTTTTTTAATAAAGTCTCATTCATTTGTGCATTCGTGTAAATGCCTGCCTCGTTTTTGAACCTTTCTAATTGAATGGCTCTTGCTAATTTGACTCTTTTGGCAATTTCAATAGAATTTTCAGCTGTTTCGATTTTTGTAAGTTCATGATAGGGTACAGGACTTACTTCAATATGTAAATCAATTCTATCTAATAAGGGTCCAGAAATTTTATGCAGGTATTTCTGTACTTGCGAACTACTGCAATGACAGGCTTTTTGCGGATGGTTATAATAGCCGCAGGGGCAGGGGTTCATGGCTGCGAGTAACATAAATCTGGCAGGGAAATTCACCGTCATTTTAGCCCTAGCAATGCTCACTATGCCCGCTTCCATGGGTTGTCTTAGCACTTCAATCACCGATTTATTAAACTCTGGTAATTCGTCTAAAAAAAGAACCCCATTATGGGCCAAAGAAATTTCTCCAGGTTGAGGGTTGCCACCACCTCCAATCATGGCAATGGCCGATAAACTATGGTGGGGTTGTCTAAATGGACGCATCCTAATAAGTTGATTTTGCAAAGGTATTTTTCCAGAAACACTATAAATTTTACTGGTTTCAAGTGCCTCATTTTTATTTAAGGGAGGTAAAATAGAAACGATACTTTTTGAAAGCATGGTTTTTCCTGCACCGGGTGGTCCTATCATTATAAGATTATGTCCTCCTGCACTGGCAATTTCTAAAGCACGCTTGGCCTCTGATTGCCCTTTTATATCTGCAAAATCGGGTATGGTATTGGTTTGTACTTTTTCAGCAAGGGTAGCACTGGCATCTTGTTGGCTATATTCTTTTTCATAGCAAGGATTATTTAAAAAATGAACCACTTCATTTAAAGAAGAGAATGCAAAAACGGGTATGCCATCAACCATTAAAGCTTCTGCAGCATTTTGTGTAGGAATAACCATGGCAGTAAAACCCTCTGCTTGAGCTTGCATGGCCATGGCAAGTATTCCTTTAATGGGGTATAAACTACCATCCAATCCCAGCTCGCCCATGAATAAATATTTTTCAATTAGGGAAGGTTGGGTAATTTGTTCTGAGGCTGCTAATATGCCAATGGCAATGGGCAAATCAAAAGCGGCCCCCGATTTTTTTAAGTCGGCAGGAGATAAATTGATAACCAGTTTAGTGCGGGGCATATGAAAGCCATTGGACTTGATGGCACTTTCGGTTCTGTCTAAACTTTCTTTAACAGCATTGTCGGGAAGGCCCACTATACAATAGCCCTGGCCCATACTAACATTTACTTCAATGGTAATGGTAACAGCGTCAATGCCCACAATAGCGCTACCCTTTGTTTTTACAAGCATCTTTTTGCTTGAAACTAAACTAGATACAAATGCGAATTGAAAGTATTAATACTTGTTTTTGCTAATGTTTTTTAGCAGGTCTACCACACCTTCTCTTTCTAGAATTAAATACCCGAGTCTATCTTGACTAACGCCTTCTTTTAATTGATAATGAAAAATCAATTCTTTTTCTTGCACGGCTGTTTCAAAATAACTAAACTGAATATTGCTAAAACCTTTTAAGCCATCGCTTATTTCGTATAAATGTGTGGAGATAATAAATAAACTATTTCTTAAATTTTGTAAACCCTCAATAACGGCACTGCTGCATTTCATGGCATCTTGAATATTGGTGCCTTTGAATAATTCGTCAATTAAAACAAAATATTTTTTTCCATCTATTATTTTTTCAATGGTATTTTTTATCCTTTGCACTTCGTTGAAAAAATAACTTTCTCCTTTTACTATATTGTCGGCAATGGTCAAATTGGTAATAAGACCATCAAATAAACTTAGTTCTAATTTTTTTGCAGGCACGCCAATACCCACATGGGCTAGGTATAAAACAATGCCGATGGTTTTAATAAAAGTACTTTTCCCTGCCATATTTGCGCCCGTTAAAAAAAGCAAATTGCCTTGATGGTTAAGGGAGAGCTTATTATCTACAGCATTTGTCACTAAGGGGTGAATGGCGGCACTCACTTCAAAAAGGGGCTGCTCGCTTTCTATCCAAGTAGGAAAAATAAAATCATAATTTTTGGCAGCCATGGCCATACTATAATAGGCGTCTAGCTCATAATAATATTCAAGAAGTTGAAGGGTATTGTTTTTATAATGGTAAAGAAAAAAATGGCATAGAGACAATACAGTTTGTGGGTTGTCTAACTTATGAGCAGGTGGTAGGGCAGCTAAGGAAGGGTGGTTGGTGTATTTTTTAATTTTTTGAACGAGTAGTTCAATAATAGTATTGTCTTTTTTTGATTCAAAAACCGCTACCCATTTTTGTAACTGATCGTAGAATAAAATTAAATGTTCTAATGAGTAACGAAGTAAGGAATAGTCGGAAGCGCTCATGAACTGATACCAATAGGCAGCAGGCAAACTAATTTGAGTAGGAATACTTTTAAAACCGGTGTCAAAAAATTTTTCAATGACTAAGCTACTGCCATTGGTAATTTTCATGGCTTCTATAAAATCAATTTCATCTATATAATGCTTGATGGCATTTTGTCTTTGTTCAATGGAAGAGATACTAGAAAGTGGATGTGAAAGATATATATCTAATTGAGCCCTGCCGCCATTCGTTTTGCAAAAGTTAAGATGTGTTATTAAACCTATGGACTCTTCGTTATCAAATAAGCCAATATCCTTTAAAGTAATTTTATCAACCTGCATACAATTTACTTTTAGCTTCTTGTAAATTGAAGGCGTTGTCCTTTTTGTGCTTCGTTAAATACACCTTCATGGTACACTTTATATCCATTCACAAAAGTGGTATTAATTTGATAAGGGAAGCTACTACCTTCAAAGGGGCTCCATCCGCAGTGGTATAAAATATTTTCTTTACTAACAGTATAAGGCGCTTTTTTAACCAGTACTAAATCGGCGTGGTATCCTTCTCTAATAAAACCACGGTCTTTAATTTCAAAACAGGTAGCTACCGCATGACTCATTTTTTCTACCATTTTTTCCATACTTATTTTTCCCTCTTCCACATATTTAAGCATGAGCATTAGGCCATGTTGAACCAAGGGTAGGCCTGCATGTGCATGCGCATAAGCCTCTTGTTTCTCGGCCCAGGTATGTGGGGCATGATCGGTAGCAATCACATCTAATTGGTCATTCAATAAGCCTTCCCACAATGCATTTTTATTTTCTGGCGCTTTAATAGCAGGGTTACATTTAATTAAATTACCTAATGCAGCATAATCGTTGGCGGTGAAATGTAAATGATGTACACAAACTTCTGCCGTAATTCTTTTATCTGCTAAAGTTCTTAAGTTGGAGAATAATTGTAATTCTTTAGCAGTACTAATATGTAGAATATGTAATCTTGCATCGAATTTTTTGGCAAGTTGAATGGCTTTGAAAGAAGATTCAAAACAAACTTCTTCGTCTCTAATAATTGGATGGTCCGCTGGTTCTAAAATAGGTTTGATGGCTTCTAATGCCGCTTTATTTCTTTTAATCAGACTTTCTTCTTCACAATGTGTGGCAATTAAAAGTTCAGTGCCTCCAAATATTTTTTCAAGTACCAATGGGTTTTCTACTAATAAGTTTCCAGTAGAAGAGCCCATGAATATTTTAATACCACAGACGTCCTTTTTCTTTTCATTGGTCTTTAAAATTTCTTCCAAGTTATCTTGAGAAGTACCCATGTAAAAAGAATAATTGGCAAGCGATGTATTTGCGCCAATCTGATATTTATCTTCCAATAAGGCTTGTGTGAATACCGGTGGTTGGGTATTGGGCATTTCCATAAAACTGGTGGTACCGCCTGCTACCGCTGCCTTGGCTTCGCTATAAATATTGGCTTTATGGGTTAAGCCAGGCTCTCTAAAATGCACTTGATCATCTATAACACCTGGTAATAAAAATTGATTCTCCCCATTGATTTCTGTAATTGCACCCTTGGTATCTATTTGACTTGCTATTTTTTCAATGCGGCCGTTTTTAATCAAGACATCTGCTTGAATAGTTTTGCCTTCATTGACTATTTGGGTATTTTTTATTAAGTAGGTATTCATACTCATTTAGTTTTCTATATGAATGGTAAAATAAACAAAGTTGCCAGTGACATCTCGAATGCTTGATAAAAGCGCATCGCCTTTATTTAAATTTCTTAAGCCATAACTAAATTTTACTTCAGGTGATACAGTGGCGTAGGGTAAATAAAAACTAAGCCCTAGGCCCATTTCATAACCATAGTCAAGTCCATTGAGTGTATTATTATAAGGCGTTCTGCTACTGGTTGCTGTATTTCTACTTAATATTACAGATCTATTGGATCCTAATAAATCGTAATCAATTTTACCACCTAAAAAAACATAGTGACGCATTATATCTGTAAAATGAAATGCATTATACCTATCAGATTCAATTTTTAGTGCCAAAGGAATATTGATAATAGCAGAAGCTGCATTCATTGTTTGGGTATCTGTTGGGTTATTTCTTTTTGTAAACGTGTATAAATTTTTTGAACCTGCAATTAGTACAGTAGGGTTTAATCTAAGTAAGGTATGCTTACTTAATCTTAATGTTCCACTCAGCCCCAGGTTTAAGGCTAAATTATTTATTGGATTAATACTGCTTACAGCAGTTGAATTAGGTCGAATGAAATCAATATTTCTATTAAAATTGAGGTAGTTATTATTTAGGCCAATACTCATTCCTAAATAATAAGGCAGTTCGTCATGGAAGGGTTGATATACTTCGCCTCTTTGCGCTAAAGACGCAAAAGAAATGCAAAGCAGTAAGGCTCCCGTGATTATTTGCTTGCGCAGTAAATGCTGCATATGCCTAAACTTAATTTTTGTTGTGAAACATTTTTAAAACCTGCTTGCTCTAATATAGTTAAAAAAGCAGCCCCTTCTGGAAAAGCAATGACACTTTCATTTAAGTAGGCGTAAGCTTCTTTGTTGCCTGAAAATAATTTTCCAATGGTTGGCGTTACCCATTTCATATAAAAAGTATAAATGGGCTTAAACCAAAAACTTGAAGGTTGTGAAAATTCTAAAATCACGAGTTTACTTCCTGGCGTTAAAACGCGGTGAATTTCCTCTAAGCCTTTTTTTAAATTGGCGAAATTGCGTACTCCAAAGGCTACCATGGCTCCATCAAATGTGGAAGCTTCAAAAGGAATGGAAGTACTATCGCCCAAGCTTAATTGTATTTTTTCACTCAATCCTTTTTGCTGAATTTTAATTCTCCCATACTGCATCATGCCTTCTGAAATATCAATACCGGTAATTTTACCTGGATGAATTTGACTATTAGCCATTAGGGCCATGTCGGCCGTACCCGTAGCAATATCTAATAAATGATTAATTTTTTTATCTTTCAAATGAGCGATGGCTTTTTTACGCCATCCCTGGTCAATACCCAGGCTTAAAAAACGGTTCAAAAAATCGTAACGCTTTGCAATAGAATCAAACATAGTAGCTACCTGTTCTTTCTTTTCGGCATTACTTTGGCTATAGGGAACCACTTTATCATGTGCAAATTGACTCATGGCGCAAAGATATTGAATTTGTGCTGCTTTTTGGGTAGTGTAGTTCTTAACAAATACTTTTATCTTCGCAGAGCATGAAAGCACGTATTTATAAGTCTACAGGTAGTTGGTATTCGGTCAAATCCGAGGCGGGACTGTTTTATCAGGCCCGTATTAAAGGGGTGATTAAGTTAGACAATATTACCTCCACCAACCCTATTGCGGTGGGTGATTGGGTAGAATATGAGATGGAAGATGAGGAGCGTGGAACGGTGATGATTTCTGAAATTCTTGATCGTAATAATTATGTAGCAAGGCAGTCGCCTCATAATAAAAGACAACAACATATTATTGCTTCCAATTTAGATCAATCCATTTTACTGTGCACTTTAAAATCTCCTAAAACTTCCCAAGGTTTTATAGACCGCTTTTTAATTTCTTGCGAAGCTTTTCATATTCCAGCTATTATTGTTTTTAATAAATCGGATATCTATGGTGAAAAAGAAATGCAAACTTATGAAACAATGAAAAGTATGTATGAAGCCATTGGCTATCAAGTTTATTTAATTAGCGTGGAGAAAAAAGAAGGGTTGGATAAGGTTCAAAAAATATTAGAAAATAAAACCACTTTAATTAGTGGACATAGTGGAGTAGGAAAATCTTCTTTAATTAATTTCTTATTTCCGCATTTAGATTTAACCACCCA
>CAIJZF010000246.1 GCA_903825095.1 uncultured Bacteroidota bacterium
CCTAGGTTCAATCCATTTTTTATTCCAAAAATGATCTTAGATATAGCCGCAGGGCAAATTTCTATGAAGCATGGTTTTCGTGGACCCAACTTCGCAGTCGTAAGTGCATGCGCTTCAAGTACCAATGCTATAGTCACTGCGATGGATAATATAAAATTAGGCAAGGCCGATATTATTGTTACGGGTGGTGCTGAGTCGGTCATTGGTATTGCGGGCATGGGTGGTTTCAATGCCATGAAGGCTATGAGTGAAAGAAATGACGATCCTAAAACAGCGAGCCGTCCTTATGATAAAGACAGAGATGGTTTTATTATGGGAGAGGCTTCTGGTGTTTTAGTTTTAGAAGAATTAGAACATGCTAAAAAGCGTGGTGCAAAAATTTATTGCGAAGTAGTAGGTGGCGGTGCTACAGCAGATGCTTATCATTTAACAGCGCCACATCCCGATGGATTAGGTGCAAAAAATGTAATGATCGCTGCTTTAAAAGATGCAGACATGCAGCCATCTGATATTGATTATATTAACACGCATGGAACTTCTACACCTCTTGGAGATATTGCAGAAACCAAGGCCATTACAGCGGTCTTTGGTGAACATGCTTATAATTTAAATATTAGTTCTACTAAATCCATGACGGGTCATTGCTTGGGAGCTGCAGGGGTGATTGAAGCCATTGCTTGTATTCAAGCAGTCATTCATGATATTATTCCTCCTACTATTAATCATTTTACAGACGATCCTGAATTAGATCAACGCCTTAATTTTACTTTTAATACAGCGCAAAAAAGAACAGTGAATGCAGCCTTAAGTAATACTTTCGGATTTGGCGGACACAATGCCTGTGTGATTGTAAAAAAATACAAGGCCTAATTTAAAGTGAAAAGAATACAAAATTTACTTTCCTTTTTCAAAAAATCTGAATTTGAAAAAAATTTAGCAGCACTCATTGGGTATAAAGCAAAGAGTCTGGTTCTTTTTCAAACGGCTTTGAATCATAGATCGGTTAGAGAGAATCCTGCAGAAAATAATGAAAGGCTAGAATTTTTAGGTGACGCTGTTATTAGTGCTGTGGTGGCCGATTATTTATTTAAAAAATATCCCTATAAAGGCGAAGGTTTTTTAACAGAGATGCGCAGCAAGATGGTGAATAGGCAACAGCTAAATCATATTGCAGTGCAAATGGGACTGCGCAAAATGACAAGGTTTAATAAAATGGATGGTTCTTTGAAAACGAGTCAAATTTTTGGTAATACTTTAGAGGCCTTGGTGGGCGCTATTTATTTAGATAAGAAATATGATTTTACTAAACTTTGGATTATAGAGAAAATGATACAGCCTTATTTGTTCATGGACGATTTAGAACAAATAGATATTAATATAAAAAATAAAATTATTGGTTGGGCTTTAAAGCAAGGCAAACAAATTGATTTTGTTTTAGCAGGTGAGCAACTAGAAGGAAGAAGAAGACTATTCACTATTAATGTAGTGCTAGATGGAGAAGTGGTCACTGCACAAAAAGGCTATACTAAAAAAGATGCCAGCCAATTAGCGGCACAAAAAGCCATTGAAATTTTAGGCATCTAATTGCCGCCTATTTTTAGATACTTTGACAAAGTTCTATTAACACCCCATTCGTTTCTTTAGGGTGCACAAAACAAATTAATTTATTATCAGCGCCTTTTTTGGGTGTTTCACTTAGTAGGGTAAAGCCTTGTTTTTTTAATCTTTCCATTTCCCCAATAATATCTGGCACTTCAAAAGCAATATGGTGCATACCCTCTCCCTTTTTATCGATAAATTTCGCAATGGGGCCTGCAGGGTCGCTGGTTTCTAATAACTCAATCTTGGTGCTTTTTTGCAGAAAAAAGGCGGTATTTACGGCTTCGCTTGCCACGGTTTCGGTTTTATAGCAGGGGCTTCCTAAGAGTTGTTCAAATAAAGGAATGCTTTTGGCTAGGTCCTTTACAGCGATGCCTATATGTTCTACTTTATAATCCATGGTTCTATTGTTTTACGAATTGGGAAAAAATTACCTCTAATGCTTAACGAATTCAATAAAATCAAGCCTTAAGCTTTAGCTTTGTGCTTTAGAAAAAATCAAATTCGGATATGTTAAAATTACCAATTTATCTTGATCATAATGCAACTACCCCCATGGATCCTAGGGTTTTAGAAGCAATGATC